>JAQCFT010000120.1 GCA_027619545.1 Verrucomicrobiota bacterium
CCCAGCAAAGTCGAAGTCACCAATCCACCCACGATGACAATGGCCACCGGTCTCAGGATTTCCTTGCCGGGTTCATCCGCCGCCAACACCAGCGGAATGAGTGCAATACCGGCGGACAAGGCGGTCATCAACACTGGAACCAAACGTTCCAGAGTACCTCTCTCCACCATGGCGCGACTGAAAGGTTCGTTCTCGTGCCGCATCAGGTGCAGGTAATGCGAAATCAGCATCACACTGTTTCTCGCCGCCACACCGGCAACTGCGATAAATCCGACCAGGGTGGCGATGCTGACATTATGTGTGAGAACAAAAGTCAGGAACAAACCGCCCATCAAAGCCAGTGGAATATCCAGGATCACCTGCAAGGCAAACATAGGCGTTCCAAAGTATCCGTACAAAAGCACCGCCATCACACCAAAGACCAGCACACTCAGAAACAGGATGCGACGAGCCGCTTCCTGTTGTGC
The DNA here is from genome assembly GCA_027619545.1 of Verrucomicrobiota bacterium. Classification (GTDB taxonomy): domain Bacteria; phylum Verrucomicrobiota; class Verrucomicrobiia; order Limisphaerales; family AAA164-E04; genus AAA164-E04. The sequence goes on from JAQCFT010000120.1 coordinate 468, forward strand.
TCTGAATTCACCTTCAAAACTGACGAAGTAGCCTTTGGGAATTTTCACTTCACCACTGACTCGACGCTGAAGTTCCCGGACCTTGGAATTCAAATCCCGTTCAGTGGGATTGATACTCACCACAAATCGCCGCTGGGTGTTTTCGCGCTGAATCACATTGGGGCCTTTGGCAGGACGAACGTCCGCAACCAGATGAAGTGGAATCCGCAAATCACTTTCCGTATCGATATACATATTACGCAAACGATCCGGAGATTCCCGCCATTCCTGAGGCAGGCGCACCAGCAAATCCACCGTGCGTGCTCCTTCAAAGAGTTGCTCCACACGCTCGCCCCCGATCAATACGGAAAGCTGTTCGTTCAACGCTCCAGGAGTAACCCCGTAAGCCTGGGCACGATCACGATCAATCTCGATGCGCAATTGAGGGATGGGGGCCTGTTGCTCAATGCGGGCATCCTGAAAACCCGGAATATCCTGGGCAATTTGCTGAATGGAGGAACCGATGCGGCGGATTTCATCCAGGTCCGGACCAAACACTTTGATGGCCACCTTCGCGGAAACGCCGCTGAGCATATGACCGACCCGATCGGCCAAAGGACCGCTCAAGGCACTGAACGTTCCGGGAATGCTGCGCATGGTCCGCCGGATATCCTCGAGCACTTCGGAGCGCGACCGTTCACTGGTCTCGAAATCGATATCGAATTCCACCGTCGAAACAGGCACCACATGGTCACCGCGTTCGGCACGCCCGTGACGACGTCCCACCTTCCGCACTTCCGGAATTTCCAAGAGGAGTCGATCGGCAATATCGGCGATCTCTGCCGTCTGTTTCAACGAAGTACCCGGTGCCGTCGTCAGGGCAACCAGCGCGGTTTCCTCTTCAAACGCCGGCAGAAAATCCTTCCCCATCATCGGATACAAAGTCAGAGCACTTGCCAGAAGCGCACTCGCCAGACTCAGCACGGCAAAGGGACGATCCAGAGCCAACCTGAGCCAGGTGGTGCGCAAACACCCTTTCAACAAACGCACGACCACCCCGTCCTGGTGGGCTTTGTTCTCTTTGGGATGCAGCAACAATGAACACAAAACCGGAATCACGGTGAGGGAAATGAAAAACGAAGCCGCCATACTGACCATCGTCGCCATAGCAATGGGAGCAAACAATCGCCCTTCCACACCCGACAAGCCAAGCAATGGGAGGAACACCAGGATGATAAAAACGGTGGCATAAAAAATTGAGTTTCTGACCTCTGCGGAAGCCGAAGCAATCACCTGGGTCCTGGGCTGTGGCTGACGGCTTGCAGCATTCTCCTTGAGCCGCCGAAAGACATTTTCCACATCAACAATCGCATCGTCGACCACCATCCCAATTGCAACAGCAAGCCCCCCCAGGGTCATCGAGTTGACGCTTAAATCCCACCAGTAAAACACCAGCAATGTCGTTGCAAAAGACAATGGAATCGCCATCAGCGTGATGGCGGTGGTCCTGACATTGAGCAGGAATAGAAACAACACGATGGACACCATGATCGCACCATCACGAATAGCTTCCTGGAGATTGCCGACGGCATGTTCAATAAAATCCGATTGCCGGAACAAGGGTTCCAAACGGACACCTTCAGGCATGGATTCCTGCAATTCCACCAACGCACGCTCCACATTTTCCGTCAGCGTGATCGTGTCGAACCCCGGAGCCTTGGTCACACTGAGGATCACGCCGTAAACCCCGTTCACTGCGGCGTCACCACGCATGGGTTCAATGTCCCAAACCACCTTGGCAACATCATGGATGATCACCGGCCGATCATTGATTTGTTTGATGATCGTGGCACCAATCGCTTCCAGGTCGGTCGTCATGGCGAGATGCCTCACCATGATTTCCTGAGCAGAACCGGTAAGGAAGCCTCCCGTCGTGTTTCCCGCGGCCTCATGCGCGGCATGAAGGAGTTCATCAAAACTCACTTCCATCGCACGCATCCGATCCGGATCCGGTTGAATTTGGATTTGTTTGACACCTCCCCCCATGGCCAGCACTTCGGCGATACCCGGAATGCTCTGCAGGCGTCTTCGAATCGTCCAATCCGCCAAGGTTCTCAGATCACGCGGATCAACGGCCCCATCCGGATGGTGCATCCCCACCAACATGATTTCCCCCATCAGGGAAGCCACGGGCGTCATATAGGGAAACACACCTTCGGGCATGTTTGGAATAGCTGACTGCAGGCGCTCCTGAACATACTGACGCGCGGTCGTGATGTCGGTTCCCCAGTCAAATTCAACATAGATCAACGAAAGCGACACATCCGAAGTGGACCGTAATCGGGTGACGCCCGACACGCCCATTAAGGCGCTTTCGAGTGGAATGGTGATACGTGTCTCCACCTCTTCGGGGGCCAGTCCGGGGGCTTCGGTCAGGATGGTGACCGTTGGTTTGGTCAAATCCGGAAGCACCTCGACCGGCAGTTTCCGCCCCAACTGAATCCCCACCGCCAAAAGGATCACTGCCGCAGTGAGGATAACAACGCGATGTCTGAGTGAGAACTGGATGAGTGAATTGAGCATGAATCAAACCGGTTAAGCTGTTTCCCCTCTCCGATTTTTTCCGCGAAGCAGAAGCAGTATCCACTGCCCGAGGCAAAGGATCCCCAGAAACCAAGTCAACGGCCCGGCATTCATTCCGCCCGCGTCAGGATTATCAGCCGCCGCCTTTGCGGCTTTCTGATCGGCGGTCAATTCGGAGCCATCTTCGTTGTGTTCATGTCCATGGGCTGCGTCCAGAGCCTCCTTCAGACTGATCCCTCCGCTTCCTGCAAATGCAAGCGGGTAAGCTCCCTTGACCACCACCTGATCCCCGGGGAACAATCCGTTGAGAATTTCAATATGAGTGGTGTTGCGTGCTCCGGTGGTCACCGGCGCTTTAAGAAAAGCATTGGGCAGATCAAAATCCCGCACGAAAACAAAAGGTTGGAAGTGATCTCCCTGCAACGCTGCAAGCGGCACCGACATCACCTTTTTTCGAGTGTCGATGTGCAGGGTGAATTCCGTACGCATGTTCGGCCTGATCTTTCCAGTTGGATCAGAAATCAGAAAGAATGCATCCAGGGTGGCATTCGAGGCATCCGCCATGGTGCCGAAACGTTCCCAGGTTCCAGTGAACAAACTATTCGGATAAGCTGCAACGCGTATTTCCGCTCTCGTCTCAGGTTTAATCAATGCAACCTTGTCCTCGGGAACCCTGGCGACGGCATACATTTCCTCAAGGTGAATGATTTCCAATATCGGTTTTTCAGGCACCACCGGCTCTCCCAGATGCAGAAAGCTCTTTACCACAAGACCGTCAATAGGAGCATAAAACGTTTGGGAAGGCGGAGGATTACCGGGCTGAAGACTTTCTACCACGACCATCTTGTCACCCTTCTTCACGTAATCCCCTTCGTGCGCCATGATGTCCACAAGCCTGCCGGGAATGCGAGCAGTAACATAAGCATGCCCGCCGGGTTTGGACTGAAGACGCCCCAGAGCAAACAATGTTTCGTCAAAATCACGACGTGTAACCACTTCTGTTTCGATCCCAAGATTCCGAAGCCCCAATTCATCCAGGATAACAAGGTCATTCTCCCTGTCACTCCAGCAAGTGACAGCATTCCCCACGATACAAAGGGCACAAAGCCACAACCACTTATTCAGTTTTTTTTTCATTCTCATTCAGTTGGGTATTGGAAAAGGCGCCTGACGCTGAGAGATACTTCACGCGGCTGGCATGAAAAGATTCCAAAGCTTCCGCTTCGGAGAAACGCAGGTCCAACATTCGCTCCCGCGCTTTGATTAAGGCTTCAAAGGAAATCAGTCCCTGACGAAAAGATGCTTCCAATTCCTCTTGGTAAGCAAGGCGGCCAGGGATTAATTGTTCCGTAATTTCACGGTAAGCCGCCAAATGCTCCACCATGGCGGTATACGCGGCATCGACTTGATTCAGAATGGCAATTTTCAGAGCTTCAACGGAGGATTCCAACCGACTCAATTCCGACAGAACCTCCCCTATCCTGCCTTCATTGCGGTTCCAGAACGGGAGCGGTACCGAGAGTTGCAAGCCATACTGACGTTCGGCTTCGATGCCGATGGGAACGTCCTCTTCACGGCTCCACTGGTGAACCAGTCCCAATTTGAAATCATCCACTCGATTAGCTCGTTCCAGCTTCAACGTTTCTTCGGCGGTATGAATCTTCCGGTGCAGCAGCCGCATCTCAGGAAGTTTTTCAAAATGTATTTCACTCGCGGTCGGCAAACCCATTGGAGAGAGTGTTCCATCCATGACCAGGCCCACAGCAGGGGTTAAGCCCAGCAAACCGCGCAGTTCACTTTTCAGCAGCCTGCTCCTGAGTCGAAGCGGACGCAGCTTCTGCCTGAGTTCTCCCGCCAACAAGGATGCATGTGTGGCATCCAGCGGAGAAATCTCACCTTGCCTGGACTGGACTTTCAGGAAGGAAGTCAACTCATCAGCAAGTTGAATTTGATCGTCCAAGACTACCTGACGCAATTGATTTCCTAGAAGATGAACTCCCAGTTCGAGGGCTGATTCCGTGCGTTGGCGTACAACGGAAGCCACTTCGGCTTCGGCTTCCAGAATTTGATGGTGGGCAACACTCTTTTCCAATTTCAGGCGTGCCGTCACCGGAAAGGCTTGTTGCAAACCAAATCCAATGGCGCGTTCAGAATTACGCGTGTTATCCTGAAAAATCGTTTGCAGGCTGGGGTTGCTCAGTCTCCCCGCCTGCAGCTTCCGGGTTCGCGCTGATTCAATGGTCCAGCGGGCTGTTTGAAGATCCGGATTCCGATGCATCACCTCTACCGGAATGGAATCCAGACTCAGCACAACGGAATCCGAACCCGAGAACGCCTCCGGAGAGCCCCCCCCAAGCAAACATCCTTGAGCAAGCAGGACCATGATGGTCCAAATAAAACCATGTCGTGCTGTTATCGTCATCACAAAGTTCCAGCACTTGACTGCGCCGGATTGTATCAGAATCACTTCCGAAAAATTGAAACAAATTAAAGTTGAAAAAAGAGTCAGCGATCACCTCTGGTATCGGGTGACGCTACTAAACGTTGAATGGAACCGTCGAAAAAGATCCCATGAAGCGGGAAGACAATTCAAATCAGGAATCGTTGAAGCAAGACAAGTGTTTTCCTGCACGATGGTTTGGGAACCTCCGAAGGCAAAGCGTGAGGAATGGAAAAGCGGGCTGTCAGGTCCAGTGAAGACTGCTCCAAAACCGAAGCAAATCGCTCCAGTGGACGTTCCAACAGATTGGACTGGATTTCATGAAGGATTGCCTCCGAAACGGCATCCCCTTCATGAGAACAACAGTGGTGATGTCGATGCGAATCGCAAAGATGAGGGACGGAAGTATCGACATGAGACTCCGCATGATCATGGTGCGACGCACCATAACACCAGGCGCTGCACAAACACCCCGGAAAGGTAAGTAAAACCATCAGGAGCCATGTCATCAAACGTTGCACGCCGGTAAACATAGGGTAACCGATGATCGGAATCAACTTTTTATCGCATGCGGCCGTACCTTGAGGCCGAGACTCGAGCTATGCACCCGCCCCTTTTGCGGCAAGCGTCCGGATGACGTGCATGCATTGCTCCATCTCCTCTTTGGAACCGATGGTAATGCGCAGGCGATCCCTGAAAGCACTGTTACCAAACCAGCGCACAAGGATCTTCCTTTTCCTCAGACCTTCATACCATTCAGATGCATCCGCTCCGGGAGGCTTGACGAACAGGAAATTGGTTTCGCTTGGCAACACATCAAATCCGAGGGATTCCAATTCCATCCCCACTTGCTTTCGGATGCGAATGATCTTCTTAAAATTGGCGCGGTAATAGGAAAGGTGCCTCAGTGTTTCCAGCGCGGCGAGCTGACCGATCCCGTTGACGTTATAGCTGTCCCTGATACTGTCCAGCGCGCGTATCAGATGAGGGTGTCCGACAAAATAACCCACCCGCTGAAAGCAGAGTGAATAGGACTTGGAGAAGGTGCGGGAAACGAGAACGTTGGGGCATTCCTCCGTCAGAGCCATGGCATTTTCTTCGGCAAAATCAACATAAGCCTCATCCAGGATCACGATACCGTCTTGAGCCCGGCAAAGAGCTCGAAGCTCCTGATTGGAATAGCCACGCCCGGTGGGAGCATTAGGCGTGGTTACATAGGTTAATGCAGCTTGAAAATGCCATTTCCCTTCCTTTTTTAATGTGGCCACGGAGGGCATGCCAAAATCGGATTGGAGCGGCACTTCATTACGAATGGCTCCATGGATATCGGACAGCACCGGGTAAAGCGAATAACTCGGCACCCAATACTGAATGACCGAACGTCCGGAAGCATCCCTTCGCCTGGAAGCCGGTTCGACAAAAGCCCGTGTGGCCAAAGCCAACAATTCATCGGATCCATTTCCCACAATGACCCGATCCCGTTCCACGCCGTGTAAATCCGCCAGTTTATCCCGCAGCAACTGGGCGGTGGGATTGGGGTAAAGGCGAAAACGTCCATCCACAGCGTCACGGACGGATTTGAGCACCTTGGGAGAAGGTGGATATGGATTCTCGTTGGTGTTCAGCTTGACCAGTCCTTTGACTTTCGGCTGCTCACCGGGCGTATAAGGGTGCAGTTCGCGGACCAACGGACGGATCCAGTCAAGCTTGGGGGATTTTGGTTTGGCCATAATAAATTTAAGAGATCACTAAGCCTTGTCGGCTCGAATCGAAGCCGAACGTCCATGTGCATCCAGGCCTTCCATACCTGCAAAAGCGCTGACAGCAGGCAGGGCCCGTGTGAGCGCCGCGTGATCATATTCCACAACACTGGTGCGACGCTGGAACTGGTCCACGGTCAGGCCCGGGAACGAAGCACCCGCCCCGCCGGTTGGCAGCACGTGGCTCGGTCCCGCCACATAATCTCCCAGCACCGTCGGGGAGTGATTCCCCAGGAAGATGGCCCCGGCCGTGACCACCCCCTTTGAAACCTGCCGGGCATTTTCGGTCATGATCTCGCAATGTTCGGGTGCAAATTGATTGGCGAGATCGACGGCTTCATCGAGATTCTTGACCTGGATGATCCAGCCGTTTTTCTCCAACACCTTCCGGATAAAATCGGCACGGCTGAGCTGTTTAAGTTGCTTATCCACCTGCTTGACCACGTCTCTCGCCAACTTGGCGCTGGTGGTCAGGACGCAGACCCGTTCTTTTCCGGAACCGTGCTCGGCTTGAGCCAACACGTCGGCGGCGACGAACGATGCATCTGCCGTTTGATCTGCAATGATCAATACTTCACTGGGGCCCGGCAAAAGATCGATCGAAACATGCCCCACCGCCAGACGTTTGGCAGCGACCACGTAGGCGTTGCCCGGACCAAAAATCTTGTCAACCTTCGGCACCGTCCGTGTTCCGAAAGCCATCGCCGCCACCGCCTGGGCGCCGCCCAGTTTAAAAACCTGTGTCGCCCCGGCGTATTTCAAAGCATATAGCAGATCCGGATTGACTTGTCCTTCCTTGTTGCAAGGCGTGCAGACAACGATGTCCTGACAGCCTGCCACCCTGGCAAGACCGACTGTCATCAGCACCGTTGAAGCCAACGGGGCGGTCCCCCCCGGCACGTAGAGACCTACCCGGCGAAACGGGTCATATTTTTCACCCACTCTGGCTTTGTGCGAATTTCGGCCATTCCATGCTGTTCGTTTGGACTGTTTGCCGAAGGACTGGATATTGGCAAATGCCTCCTTAATTGCCGCTCGTGCCGTTTTGCTGACTTTTTTTGTGGCATCATCGAATTCATCCTGGGAAACCGTCAGTTGTTTGACGGTCAATTTCGCACCGTCAAACTGTTCGGAGAATTTCAACAGGGACTTGTCACCGTGCCGGGCCACTTCGTCCATGATGGAACGCACCCGTTCATCCACCACCGGATCAAACAGGCTGGACGTTGACATGACCTTTTTCCATATACTTCCAAACTTGGGATCTGAAGAAACCGCACCATTCATAAGAAGATACTGATACGACCAAGACACACCTCTTGGCAAACGACAAATCAAGAAACATGACACTTCAGGGGACTTTCACGTGCAGAAAACAGATCCTGCACAAGCGACGTTGACGCATCACACACCAAAAGCATCATGAACCCTTGTTCAACAAGTGAAGTTTTGAAGGAATTTTTCCCGACCGGATTCCAGCCCATGAAGGGGACATACTTCGCATACGTTCCACGCAACCCGCCAGTATCTCCACCCCATTTTGAACATCCGATTCCTTGGTAAGCGCGTGCCATGACAACAGCAGGCTTGAGGCAAAACATTCGCGCGGCAAACCGGTGGCTTCGATGATACGGTCATTGGCAACATGCTTGCTGACACACGACACACCCGTATGACACTCCAGCCCCCGAACATTGCACATCAACATCAAACCCTCGCCCTCAACTCCTTCAAAAACGATATTGAGTTGATTGCAAATTCTCCCGTCTCCGGGCAGAAGCCCCAACAGTCCAACGGACGGAATACGCTGTTGAATCTGTTCCCACATCCACTCTTGGAACCGCGTCGATTGCCGGTTCCGTTCACTCCCTTCTTGCTTGAGCAATTCAAATGCCTTCCCAGCCCCGACGATACCTGCCACATGCTCTGCTCCACCGCGCCAACCTGATTCCTGATTCCCCCCGTGGATCAGAGGTTCGAGCATGGTTCCCTTTCTGCGATACAACACCCCGACACCTTTGGGACCATGGAACCGATGGGGAGACAAGCTCATCAAGGCAGGTTTCAAGGATGAAACGTCGAGCTTTGACTGACCGCCCCAGGAGGTTCCATCGACAAAAAAGGCTTTCCCTGCTGCCTGGAACTCTTTCCCAAGCCCGCAAAGCGACTGAGTCACACCAAGTTCGGGCACACACAGAGGCGCACATGCGAGCATCGTTTTTTCCTGAATACGCGACAGGAATTCGGAACCATCCAGCCGTCCCATGGAATCCACTCCCACCGCCTGCCACTCGAATCCAATCGATTCGAGAAACCCCATGGAAAGGCGCACGGAAGGATGATCCACCGTGGTCCCCAACAAATGATTACCGAATCGTTTGAGAGCCAATGCCGCTCCCTTGACGGCCAGATTGTTGGATTCCGTACCGGAACTGGTGAATAGGATCTCCTCGGGTGAATCCGCCCCAATACATTCAGCCACCTGTTCACGCGCGATCTCAATGGCTTTGCGGGATGTTTTGGCGGAGTGGTAAGCAGCAGAAGGTAGACTTCCTTGTTCCGAAAAAAAAGGACGCATGGCATCCAACACTTCAGGATGCAAGGGAGTTGTGGACTGGGCATCGAGAAAGATTCGACTCATAAGCGATCACGTAGGAGTTGCGGCCCCATCAATCCCTTAAAGCGTCTTCAAGACGCTCAAGAAGAGGCACTTGAGACTGCTTCACCAATTCACAGGCCTTATCCCTTGGAAAAAACTCGATTCGATCCATCTCCGGAACTTCCATCCATTGCAGGGATCCCGGCGGCCATTCCACACTGACGAGCTGGCTCTCTGGTTCCGGCAAGGGATCCCACGGACAACCGACACCCCAGGCGCGCACATGTTTCCCTCCCTTCTGAACGATGCTTCCAAGATCTATAAACACCGAATTTTCAGGCACTTTCAAACCTGTTTCCTCTTTAAACTCCCGCAAGGCTGCCTCCAGTTCCGATTCATGCGGGTCCTTCCCTCCTTTGGGAATGGTCCAGTGACCAGCATCCTTTTTGGCATATTTCGGTCCGCCCGGATGTGAGATCAAGATTTCCAGACCTTGATTTCCGTACCGGTACATCACCAAACCATAACTGATCCTCTTCGCTGCCATAACCTGACCCTTTGTTAACTGATTAAATCAAAAAAGACCAGCTTTGTGGTGATCCCATCATTTTCCATGTTTGACCTGTTGACGGGGTTTCCCTAGATTGGGCTGCCTTTGATAAAGATGAAAGTATTGATCTGTGATCCAATTTCCCCCAAGGGAATCGAATTTTTTCAACAGCAAACCGAACTGGAAGTCGTTGTACTGGACGAACGTCCCAGTGAATCCGACCTGATCGCCATGGCGGCGGACGTATGTGCTTACGTCGTGCGATCCGAGACCAAGATTACCGCCAAGGTCATTGAAAACTCCCCTAACCTGAAAGTGGTGGGGCGAGCGGGCGTGGGCGTTGACAACGTGGACGTCGAAGCGGCGACCCAACGTGGGATTGTGGTTATGAACACCCCTGGTGGAAACACCATTTCCACCGCTGAGTTGACCTTCGCAATGTTGATGTCCCTGGCACGCAAGATTCCACAGGCGCATATGTCCATGTCCAATAAGGAATGGAACCGCAAAGCCTTTCAGGGAACCGAACTTTTCAACAAAACTCTGGCCATCCTGGGATTGGGCCGCATCGGCACCGAAGTCGCCAAGCGAGCACAGGCATTCGGTATGCACGTGATGGCATACGACCCCTACCTCTCTCCCTCCCGTGCCAAATCCATGCAAGTGGAAATCGCCAGTCTGGACGAAATCTACGCGAAGGCGGATTTCATCACCGTGCACATGCCTAAAACCGATGAAACGAGCGAGATGATCAACAAGGACGCCTTTGCCAAGATGAAAAAAGGCATGCGCATCTTGAACTGTGCACGCGGTGGCATTGTACAGGAGGACGACCTGCTTGAAGCGATTCAAAACGGCACAGTCGCCGGAGCTGCGCTCGATGTGTATTCCAAGGAACCCCTCGATGCCGATCACCCTTTCCGCAACACTCCCGAGATCATCACCACGCCCCATCTGGGTGCCAGCACCAAGGAAGCACAACAAAACGTCGGCATCGAAATAGCCGAGTCCATCAGCTCATACCTTCTGACCGGCGCCATTCAAAACGCGGTCAACATGCCCAGTCTGGACGCCAACACCTACGCGAAAGTCAAACCCTATCTGACTCTTGGACAAAAACTGGGCCGACTGGTCTCGCAACTGGCCCCGCAACAGAACGACCGGCTTGTGATTACTTTTGGTGGCAAGGCCACGGAAGTGCCGGGCGATCCCATCGCACGCTTTGTGTTGACCGGTTTTCTGGCAAGCGCCGGTGGTGCGGATGTCAATCAGATCAACGCGAAAACCATGGCTGAATCACTCGGCATCCTGGTCGAATTGGTCAAATCTTCTGAAGAAACGGATTTCAACGAATGGCTGCACGTCGCAGCCTACAGCGGTGAGCAAAAAACGTCCGCAGGCGGCACATTCTTTGGGACACAAATGAATCCCAGAATAGTCCGGCTCAACAGTCAACCGGTCGAAATCGACCCTCGCGGCGTTTTGTGCCTGATCACCAACAAGGATCGCCCGGGCATCGTGGGTCACCTTGGTTCCATCCTGGCCAAACACGAAATCAATATCGCCAACATGAGTCTGCACCGCGACCGTGAAGGAGGCCATGCGCTGACGGTATTGAGTCTGGACAGTGTTCCTGAGAAGACGGTATTGGATGAAATACGGGGAGATGCAGACATCAGCAGCATTCGCATAGTGAAATTGTCATGAACAAATTGACCTTCAAATCCTTGTGGGTGGCAGCAATCGTTTCGGGATGGTTGATATGGACGGGGGTGAACGCCCAGTCAACTCCCGGATCACAGATCGATCTTTCCAGTCTGTTCAAGGACAGTGTTGTTGCACGGGGTAAAGGATTTGAAATCAGTCAATCAGAACTGGACAAAGCGGTCATCACGACCAAAGCGAACAGGGTGTCTCAGGGCAATCCCATTCCTCCGGCGTTCAATGACGAGGTGGAAGCCCAGATCCTGGACAAACTGATCACGACCAAAATCCTTCTCCAGAAGGCAAACAAGGACCAAAGGCGAAGGGGAGAAAACAACGCCGAACAGTTCTTAAAGGACCTGATTCGACAACACCCCTCGGAGGACGTCTTCAAGCGGCAGTTGCTGGCGACCGGCATGGATCTGGAGTATTTCAAAACTCAAATCAAGGAGCAGGCCATCGTCAAGGAAGTCATCGATACTGATTTGAAGGCCGGTTATATTGTTCCGGATGAAAAAGCACGTACTTTTTATCAGGACAACAAGGACCGCTTTGCCATCCCGGAGCGTGCGAGGTTGCAAAATATTTTCATCCCCATACTCAGCCTCCCCAGCGGCACACCGTTGCCATTGGAAGAGCAGTCCAAACGATTGACACAAGCAAAGGAAGCCCAAAAAAAAGCGGCGAGCGGTCAGGATTTCACATCCTTGGTGGAGACCTATTCACAGGATGCCCTGACCAAAGAACAAAAAGGTGAAGTCACCATAG
>JAQCFT010000121.1 GCA_027619545.1 Verrucomicrobiota bacterium
TCGATTGGATTTTATGAGTGAAGGATTGTTGATTCTGTCAAATGATGGTCAGTTTGTTCACCATTTGACTCATCCACGGTATGGATTGGAGAAAACTTACGAAGTTTGGGTAAAAGGCATCGATCACGTGGACCTGTTCGTAAAAACTATCGTACAGGATGGGATAGTAGACAGCGGAGAATGCCTCAAGGCCAGTCATGCCAGAATCCTTTCCACAAAACATAACTCATACAGGTTGGAAATTAAGCTATTGGAAGGTCGTAACAGGGAAATTCGTCGGATGGTGCAATTTTTCAAAGGAAAAGTTATTCGATTGATCAGGCAACAGATGGGGCCCTATAAATTAGAGGGACTCGAATGCTCCCAATGGCGAAGCTTCAATTCAAAAGAAACCAATTTTATCGATCAGATTTTATCTAACAACAAAACCAATTCAGTATGCCACATTTGAAATTACATATTCCAGGGCCCGTTGAAGTCAGTGAAAAATCTTTCAAAGCCTTTTGTACTCCTATGATTGGGCACCGAAGCCAGGAGTTTAAGGATCTTTATGGTGGTATCCAGCCTCAGCTACAGGAGTTGTTTCAAACCAAGCAACGGGTTTACCTGAGTACCTCCAGTGCATGGGGCATCATGGAAGGTGCCATCCGAAATCTTGTTCAGAAAAAAGTCCTTAATTGCATGTGTGGAGCATTTTCCGATAAGTGGTTGGATGTTTCAAAACGTTGCGGCAAAGAGGCCGAAGGATTGAGTGTGGATTGGGGCTCGCCTATTTTGCCCGAAATGATCGATGAAAAACTCGCCACCGGCCAGTTCGATGCACTCACCCTGGTTCATAATGAAACTTCTACCGGTGTCATGAACCCGTTGTCCGATATTGCCTCACTCAAATCAAAATATCCGGACGTCATGTTCATTGTGGACACCGTCACTAGTTTTTCAGTGGTTGATATTCCATTTGATACCCTGGGAATCGACGTCCTATTAACAGGAAGCCAAAAAGCCCTGGCTTTGCCTCCAGGTATGGGATTGTTTGCCGTTTCGCAAGCAGCACTGGATCGGTCCGCAGCATTGAAAGACAGGGGATATTATTTCGATTTTCATGAATTTCAGAATAATGCCGAAAAGGATATGACCCCGAGCACTCCTTCCATCGGACATATCTATGCACTCAAATCCAAGCTCGAAGATATTTTTGAAGAAGGTATTCAAAACCGTTTCAGTCGACATGCCCGCCTCGCACAAATGACCCGCGACTGGGCTGCCAGCAACGATTTTTCATTGTTCCCGGAAAGTGGATTCGAAGCTCAATCACTAACCTGCATCAACAACGGCGCAAAACCCGGTGGGCGCATCATTGACGTTGCAACATTCCAAAAGCTTGTTCGTGAACAAGGCATTGCCATTGACGGTGGATACGGAAAAATCAAAGGTACCACCTTCCGCTTATCCAATATGGGCGATGAAACAGAGGATACCATGAATCAACTCTATGCCGTCCTCGATCGTTGTTTGGCTAAACTTTGTTGATTTGATTTAAAAAGGTGCGGATTTTTTTCAGTGAGATGTAAAAGTGGAATTTAATTTCCACTTTTACTTCCTTACGTCCCTTGTTTGGCGGCCTGATCCAAAGCGTTCAGTACGATGCCTGGTGTCAGTAATTCCGGTAGAATGATGGGATCTGCGTCTTCATCTGCTGGAAAAATCAATACCAAAGGCACACCGCTGCGTTGGTAATTCTGCAGTTGTTTGGTGATTTCCGGATCATAAAAGGTGTAGTCACCACGCATGGAAAGGCCATCTATATTTTCCAATTTTTCTCGGACAGGCGTGATTTCGATACTGGTTTTCTTGTTGACCTGGCAATTCTGGCACCATTTTGCCGTAAAATCGACCAATATGACTTTTCCATCTCTGCGGGCGGTAGCTACTGCTTCCTCGGACCAAGGATGCCAAATGATGCCGTTTTTGCCCTGGATTGTTTTGGTAGCTGCTTTGTTATTTGGATTAAGCGGGTGGCGCCAGTTGAGTTCTTTTTCAAGGATCCATCCATAAGCTAACGCGCCACACACAAGGCTTATGCCAAGGGCCAGTCCCTTTCGTTTACTTCCTCGTTGTACAAATTCTCCGTATATCCATGCTCCGAGCGCGACGATGACCATCAACATTCCCAACCACAAGTCACCGGATTCACCAAAGTGAAGTCTGGCGATGGTGTAAAGCCAGATGGCTGTAGCGATCATGGGGAAGCCCATGAAAATTTTGAATCGTTCCATCCAAGGGCCCGGTTTGGGGAGTATGCCAAGCCATGCAGGATTCCAACTTAAGAGGATGTATGGAAACGCGAGTCCAAGGGCCACAGTCGTGAAGAAGAGGAGAATGCCCAAGGGAGGTTGGGTGAATGCAAATCCAAGGGCGGATCCCAAAAATGGTGCCGTGCAGGGCGTTGCCAGTACGGTGGCCAGCACTCCATTGAAGAAAGCTCCCATGTTTCCTTCGCGGGACGCAACGGCGGAGGCGGCTCCAGTCAGGCGTCCGCCTGTGATTTCAAACACGCCAAAAAAGTTCAATGCCACCAAGGTGACGAGGAGCGTCATGAGCACCAGAAACTGTGGGTTTTGAAACTGCATGCCCCAATTGGCGAGGTTGCCGGCTGATTGCACGCCGATGACCAGTCCCGCCATGATCCAGAATGAAAACAACACCCCCATGCCATAAAGCAAACCCATGTGAAAGATGCGTTTAGGTGTTTCTTTGCTTTGATGGACGAATCCCAAAATCTTCAAAGAAATAACCGGAAGCACACAGGGCATGAAGTTTAAAATGAAACCGCCGATAAACGCAAACAGGAGCATGACCGGGTATCCAGGGCTTCCTGAGTTTTCTGTTGTGGCCGGGGGGAGGGTAGAAGCCTGCTCTGCATCTGAAGGCGCGCCAGGAGATGATTCAGAGGAGATTGAGGTAAAGTCTTTGCCCAATATGACGGTCACTTCGTAGGCAATGCTTTCAGAGCCTTCATCTTTGCTCAGCATGGCGATTCCACTGATTTTATCGGGCCATGTTTCCTCCCAGTTGAGAAGGGTTTTGGTGAGTCGCAGAGGCTTGCTGTCCGGGGGGGCATATTGGCTGGCGCCCCCGATTTCGAAGGATTCGCTTTCGAATGGGTAAAAGTCCTTCCAATGGAAACCCTGTTCGGAGGCGAGCTCGAAAGTCAGTTTGCGTTCATCTTCTGCCACGTTTTCGGACCAGTCAGCTTTGAGTTTGAGGTCTTTGGCAATGGGGGGGACTTTGGTGTTCCATTCGGCCAAGGTGCTTGCCAAGTCGGAGGGTTGATCGGAATCCCCGATGGTCAAGGTGGCTGTCACGTTGCCGTTTTTGGGCACGCAGGATTCCTTACATTCCAGCCAAGAGATTTCGGCTTTGATTTCAACTGGACCGGGTTTCAGCTCGGTGGACAGGCTAATCGGTACGAGCAAGGCGACTTCTTCATGATAGGCATAGGAATAAAGGCCGAAAGACTCCTCCTTCACCGGTAGCGGCCAGCGAATAGCTCCGGCTTCGACACCTTCAGGGAGGGACCAGGAGATGCTGGGCGGTTGGGCTGCGTCGCCTCCGTATCGCCAGTAGGTGTGCCATTCTTCTTTCAGTTTGAAATGCACACCAGCCAACACCGAACCTCCGGCTACAGCCTGTTTTTTGTCCAACCACAGCGAAACCTGGGTTTCAGCCGCCCGCAATCCAGATGCAGCCAAAGTTAGCCAGGCCAGCCCAATGCTCAGTAATTTGCCAAATCGATACCTCATATTCCAGTTAGAGTGACAACGCCACCTTCTATTTGATGACATTTTTGTTATTCTTGGCATATTTTGCCGCGATTGCCAATATTGGTGATTTCGAAAGTAGATCAGAGGAAGTCGATTTTTGGACAGGATCAACAGGATATCCGGATGGGATGGGAAGGAAGTGCTCCATTGAGTAGATTTCACATCAAAGCGGTAACTTGAATGGTGATGGCACCAAACTTTTTTGTGTGGAACCTGGACTGAAGCAATGAGTGTTTTTCGCCCAAGAACAGTGAGCGTTGGGCCTGCAGGATTTCTTAAAATCCGTATATGAAGAGCTGATTCTTACCAACCTTTTCCATTCAGGAACTCCAGAGCTTGAATTTCAGTGTGTTTTCTGGATTGATTTTGGAGCGTATGCAGTTTGGATCGTTGTCATTGAAATCGAATTTGTTTTTATCGCCTTTGGCGGGTTATACAAACCTGCCTTTTCGTCTGACGGTGAGGGAGATTGGTGGGCTAGATCTGGCGACGACTGATTTGGTGAATGCACGATCATTGATCGAGCGCAATCACAAGGCGTTGGCATTGATTGAAACCAATGTGGCGGATTCGCCGCTGGCGGTGCAGTTATTCGGTGCAGTGCCTGAGGAAATGCGTGACGCGGCACTATGGTTGCAGGAGCAGGGGGTGAATTCAGTGGATATCAACATGGGTTGTCCCGTGCGGAAAGTCGTTCGTGTCGGGGGCGGATCTGCGATGATGACTGAAATGGGACGGACTGCCAAACTGGTTCGAACCATGGTCGATGCCTTGAACATCCCTGTGACCGCCAAAATGCGCCTGGGTTGGGATGACAACAACCTGACCGCTCCGGAACTGGCCCGAGTTCTGGAGGATGCCGGCGTTGCTGCGGTGTTTGTGCATGGGCGAACCCGTGAACAGGGCTTCAGTGGCGTGGTAAAACTTGATGGAATCGCCCGGGTGGTTGAGGCTGTTAAATCCATCCCGGTCATCGGAAACGGTGATGTCACCACTCCCGAGTCGGCCAGGCACATGATCGATCACACAGGGTGTCATGGTGTTTCCATGGGACGTGGAGCGTTTTATAACCCGTGGATTTTCAAGCACACCAAGCTATATCTGGAGACGGGGAAACTGCCACCCGAACCGACTTTCCAAGAACGGCTGCAGGTGATGCGGCGTCATTTGGATTTGATGGTGGAAGTGTTTGGCGAAAGCAAGGGTTGCATGATGTTCCGGAAAGTGGCTCCGTGGTATACCAAACAATTCGGACCGGCCAATAAATTCAACAAACGGGTGGTGATGTTAAAAACGCGCGAAGAGTTTGAAGAAATCCTTGATGAATTTCTCGAGTGGCGGGTGCAGTTTCTGGATGAGACCGGCGAGCTGAAACCACGTTATCAACCTCATAATCTACAGCCCAGCTTCATGGAGGATCAACCGGCGGTGGCCAATCGTGAGCGCATTCCTGTGCCGAAAGGCCCGGTGGAAGTTTGGTAGACTCGCTTCGCGAGAATGTGGAATAGTGAATTGAAAATGGTGAATTAAAACACCATGGTGAGGTTGTTCAAGCAGGCCCTTTCAATGGTGATTCAGAAAAATAATGACGATGCTTTAGTAGATAATTTCCTATGATCACGAGGAGTAAGGCACTCATTGCACTCGTTTGCCAGCTTGCCAAATCATTGTGGCCGGCGAATGTTTGAAGGCTTTTCAATATTTCCACTGACAGAGCGGCCAAACAAAAGTGCCAACCCCAACGAATGCGTGAGATGATGCAAAAAGCGATACCAAGCCACATCACAAAAGTTAGCATACCAAAAATGGGTGTCGGAAGATTTGAGACTCGAGCCATGCCGGTCCATTGCATGACATTGGCCCAGATGTAGCCAAGGGTAGCCAGGATGAAATATCCTGAAATGGCTTTCATCTCAATCGGCATGCGAGATTTATCTTGTATGTTTTCAGGGGCAGGAGCATCCGCTTCGATGTTCAGAAAACGTCCTACTTCAGGAACCTTCAAAACAGAAAACCAATCACACCGACGAAATGGCTTCAGCTGTTGCTTTGATTCGCCCAAATCGGTGGTGGCAAAACCGTCGGGAGAGAGTATGCCGGACTCGATGTTGGAGACGATTTCTGAACCAGAAAACGGTCCCATCACTTCGCCCTCCTTATCTTGCCGAACATAGTAATTCATAGGGATTCTATTATGCGTCTTAATTTTTAAATGTCAATATCTTGAAGCTGATATTGTAGCATGCGCGTGGAGTCGAAACTGGTGGTCTCACTGCAAGTGAGCCTGCCAGTGTTAATTTGCGCGATGTTGGAATAGGAAATGTTTTTTCAGTCGATTGGGAGAGGCAAAGGGATGTTCCACTTTTCTGCCCAGGTTCCAAGTGATTTCAAAATGCCCGGGTGCAGTTGAACCCCGTTGGCCAGTTGTTCATGCCTTTTGCGCCAGGCTGATTCGCCGGGGAGACGTACAGGTTGCTCGGGCTTCACGGGTGTTGTTTCGTGGCAGGCTTTTACGAAGAAGTCCGACTCACGAATGAAGGATTCGGTTCCGCCAAAGGCAGCGGGATCGATGAGTTGGATGAACACGGAAGCACCCCATTTTTGCGGCTTCTCCGATCGTCCACGGCCGGTCAATGCTGCGGTCATCATTTCCACCCACAAGCCAAAGGCAAACCCTTTGTGCCCGTATTCGGCTCCGCCCAACGGATAAATGGTTCCGGGAGGATTGGCAAAAAGTGCGCCGGGATCTTTGGTTGGGCTCCCCTCGGCGTTCTGCACCCATTCTCCCGGTAGTGTTTGACCTTCTTTGTGGGAGCGCATGCATTGTCCGTTGCTGGTGATTGAAGTGCAGAAGTCGAACATGATGGGGACATCCGATGTGGGGATGCCTACAGCAATAGGGTTCGGCGTGTAGAGTGCCTCCTTTCCGCCGAATGGCGCGACGGTTGCCACGGATGGATCGGAACTCATCAAGGTCATCATCCATCCTTTGGATGTGGCTCGCGGAAGATAAGCCTGGAGACAGGCAATGTGGTGGCTTCGTGTGATAGCCATGGTGACAACGCCGTGCTCGGTCATGCGTTCAGCCGCCCTGTCCAATGCGTGACATACGAGCCAGGGACCGGGCAGGTATTGGCCGTCGATGACCATGTTGTTGCCGGTGTCCCGGATGGTCTCAGGTTGGCCGGTTAACTGCATGTCACCTGCTTCCATACTTTTCAGATAGGGGACCAGCATTTGAAGTCCATGCGTGGTATGTCCCATGAGATCTCCTTCAAGCAGGATCTCGGCAATGATGTCTGTTTTTTCCGGATCGATTCCGGCGTGAACCATCAACTTGGCTGCAAAAGTTTTCAAAGACTCGGCTTCGTAGCGGGTGCTCATGATGCCCGAACATTACAGGGCCATGAAAAGGAGACAAGGATTCATGTTTTTCAGTTGGTCAATGCTGTCCGGAATGATAGGTTCCATCCCCATGGATCGACTTCCAAAACCAGATATCATATTAACCCACGAAAGTGATTTGGACGGATTGGTTTCCGGTTGCCTTTTGAAGCGACTGGCCCAGCACATGTTTCAAGTCGATGTGCCCCTGGCGGCCTATCATTTGCCTCAGTGGCAAAACCGTCAGATGACTGAGCGTGCTGCGTGGGTATGTGACTTGACTTTGGATGCTCGAGTGGATCGTCAGGGATGGGTTGTGGTCGACCACCATCCGTCGGCTCATCAGCCCAAGCGAGCGACATACGTATTTTCACAGGAGAAATCTGCCTCCAGGCTTTGTTATGATCTTCTGGAAAAGGAAGGCATTGGTAATCCCGAGCTGGAACGATTGGTGCATTTGACCAACGTAGCCGATTTGTTCCTGGAATCGGACCCCGACTTTGAGATGGCATGCGACTATGCTGAATTGGTCAAGGCCTATCATTTTCACCCCTTCGTGAAATTGTTGGAAGGCCGTGTCGAGTCCATTCTGAATCATCCTTTGCTGGAAGTCATGCAAGTGAAGCGTTCGGTGGAGGATCCGATTGGGTTGGATTGGGCCAGGCGTCATCTGGAGCCCCTGGCTCCCGGGGTGTCGTCCGTGGACCTGGCCATTGGTAATCACAACGTGATCATGAATCAACTGTTGAAGGATTCGTCGCTCGAGGATCAGGTGCTGCTTTCCGTTTCGAGGCGGGCACCCTACCAGTATGGGGTCAGTTTACGCAGTCGCAATGGAAAGGCTCGCGACGTTGCTGTCCAATTGCATGGAGGCGGACACCCCAATGCAGCAGGAGCCACTTTGCCCAAGTCCGTTAAATCTGTTTCCACGGGATTGGACTACATTCGGCAGGTATTGTCCCCCAAGCAGGAATTGAAGCCTGACGGTGGGTTGTCGGACCTGGCATCAGCTTTGGATGCCCTTCAGGATTGAGCTTCGGGCTGATCCGTTCAATAGTAAGGAAGCAGGTGACTGTTCACCTGCTCGGGTGTTGAGGCTGGTTAATCCTTGGGAGAGCCCGACGCATCCATGACAGGGCCGGGCATTTTCTCCAAACTCTCACGCAGCAAAGAAGCTCTTCGGATGTCCCGCTCTTCCGGCGTTTTCTTCAGGGCTTCACCGTCTTTATTTTTTGCTTCGTACTGGATGTGAGCCGGTTCGGTTACGATGAAAAGTTCATCCACGACCGCTGGATCCACATCGGGAAAGTAGCCCAGATCCAGCCCCAATCGAAGCAGACTCAGGAGGTTTTTTGCCTCTTTGGATGAGATGATATGGGAGTTGGTGAGGATGCCGTAAGCCCGTCCGATCTGATTGAACAGCATTTCGGGTTTTGTTTCGAGCAATTTGGCGCGGGCGTTCTCCTCGTTTTCGATCACCTGAAGGACCACCTTGTTCAGGCGTTCGATGATTTCCAGTTCGGATTCACCCAAGGTCATCTGGTTTGAAATCTGAAACACGTTGCCCAATGCTTCCGTACCTTCGCCATAGAGGCCTCGCACTGCCAGGCCAAGCTTGTTGACGGCAGTGATGGTTTGTTGCATGTGTTCGGCGATGACCAGCCCTGGCAGGTGCAGCATGGCACTTACCCGGATTCCGGTTCCAACATTGGTGGGGCAAGCTGTCAGGTAACCAAACTGGCTGGAGAAAGCGATGGGTAGCTTGGTTTCCACCATGGTGTCCAGTTTGTCGATGGCTTTCCACGCTTCCTTGATCTGCAAACCCGGAAGGATGGCCTGCATGCGGAGATGATCTTCCTCATTGATCATCACGCAAAAAGTTTCATCCACACTCAGTACCATGGCCGCACCCTGGGTTTTCTTAGCCAGTTCCCGACTGATCAAATGCCTTTCCACCAGAATTTGTCGATCCAGATCGGTCAACTTGGCTATTTCCTCCGAAAATCCTTCTTTCATGACCGGCATGGTTTCGATGACAGGTTTGACGGTTTGGAGGAGTTGTTGTCGTTCCTGCTTGTTGGCTCTGCCGGGGAAGGGGAGTTCTTGTAAATTACGGGCCAGCCGAACTCGACTTGTGAGTACGACTCTGTCAAATGGGCCAGGACGTCTGCAGATGTCCTGGGTTGGAATCAGGAAATCATTGAGATTCATGAGGTCGCCGTTTCGGTTTCGAATTCGCTGATGGCATGGGCCAGAGCTTTGATGGAGTCCCGGATGATGGCGGCGTCTTCATACCGTTCATCTTTAATGGCTTTTTCCAGTTCTTTCTCAAGTTTCTTGGTCTTTGCCTCAAGTTCTCGCGTGTTGCGGAATCCTTTTGGGGTTTTTCCTTTGTGTCGAACGCCTTTGTGCATGGATCGGAGCATGTGTTCCAGTCCATCATCAAACGTTGCATAGCATTCCGCACAGCCCAAGCGTCCTGTTTTCTTGAGGTCGGCTTGTGTATAGCCACATTTGGGGCAGTTGGACATGCCGGTCAGGGGCGTGGCTTTCGTCTTTGGCTGAGATTCGGTTGAGGACGGTCCGAGTCCGACCAGTAAATCCACCAATGAAATGCCGCTGGGATCATCGACCCCCTGTTTTTGGGCGCATGATTCACACATGTCCATCTTCTTGATCTCACCTTCCAGCATCTGTGTCAGGTGGACTGTGGCTTCATTTTGATTGCAGATGTTACAAAGCATAGTTCAGGCGGAGCGGGCCAGGCAATCTCTACCGGATTTCCCCAGCCGACGCTTTGAATGTAACTTGCCGGGCATAGAATTGCAATTCAGCAATTGGGGCAAGTTGTAAGCCAGAATCCTTCGAAAGGATTTGTTCCTCGTCCATTATATCGGTTCCCCTGATACCTTTGTTAATTCATGGTATTTGGCTTCCAATTGACGAGTTACTTTCCCGGGTTTTCCTTCCCCGATGATGCGCTTGTCAATCTTGACCACCGGGACGATCTCAGCTCCGCTGCCGGTTAGAAAACACTCGTCCGCAATAAACAGATCATATCGGGTCAAATTTTTCTCCTCTACGGTAAAGCCTTCCTGTCTAGCTAGTTCTATGACCGTGTTCCGCGTGATGCCATAGAGTGCTCCGGCAGCCAGTGGAGGTGTGAATATTTTGCCTTGATGCAGGATGAATATATTGTCTCCGGTGCATTCGGCCACAAAGCCTTCACTGTTCAGCATGATGGCCTCTTCGCATCCCGCGTTGCTTGCTTCGATCTTTGCCAGGATGTTGTTCAAATAATTCAGCGATTTGATCGCCGGATTGACGGCGTTTACCAGGTTGCGGGAGGTGGCTGCCGTGATGATTTCCATCCCTTGTTCGTAAAATTCTCGAGGATAGAGCTGAATTTCGTTGGCAATGATGATTACAGAGGGCTTCTTGCATGAGTTGGGGCTCAGCCCCAGCGAGCCCACGCCCCGCGTTACGATCAGTCTGATATAACCATTGTCGAGACCATTCGCCCGGCAAGCCTCCACGACCGCCTGACACAGTGCTTCCTGGGTCATCGGGATGGTTAGAAGGATGGCTTTGGCAGAATAAAAGAGTCGTTCGATGTGCTCTCGCAGCTTGAATACGCGTTTGTGGTAGATGCGAATACCTTCGAAGACACCGTCTCCATACAATAGCCCGTGGTCAAAGACCGATATCTTTGCGTTCTCCTTGTCGTAATACTCACCGTCGATGTAAATCTTCATCTTTGCATCGGAGTTAAATCGAAGAAAGACCTTGCTGACAAGCAATTCTTTGGAAACTGGTCAGGAGATTTGTCACCTGCCGCTTCGAGAATTGTTTCCGATGGAAACTGGCTTTCGCGGTCGTGTTACCAGGGCGCCGACGGTTAATCCAATCAAGCAGACACAAAAAATCAGGTTGTTGGGGGAACGGCTGGTCCATTGATCGAAGGGAGCCCAGGGAATAGGGAAACGGAAAAAGGCAAAATTCAGCAGAAAATATATCCAGGCATTCAGAATCAATAGGCTTCTGCAAAAATTGCGTCCATTCAGGGAGATGCGTGATCGTTCAGCCCAAAAGAAGCTGACGGCAGTGGCAATGGTCATGGGGAGGATGAGGCAAAACACCCATCCATATGCCCAATCCAGAAACTTCGCTTCATAAACCAAATGGCGAATCGTTTTCCCGGCAATCGGTAGTAGTGTGATGGGAAGGCAAACCCAGAAAGGCCAGAAACGCCCTGCAGCCACTGCCAGAAAAGGCAACATGCCCATGGTGATGGCCAGGTCGGCAAATTGATCGAACGCCGGATAGTCCATAAAGCTCCAACTGCACATTGCCAGCGCATAGATCCCAAACAATGACCACTCAAATGATCCGGGAATTTGCGATTCCTCCTCACTGGTCGGGTCTGCTTGAATGAGGTGGCGGTTGACCCAGAGCCCCAAAGCCAGGACGGCCCCGAATATCAGGCCAAAGGTGGTTTCCATGATGTTCCACCAATTAAGGACCGCATCCAGTTGTTCGATGAATCCCCCCTTGAACCATTCGGGATGCCACGCGTGAAATGCTTGCAGACATTGTCCGCCCGAAAAGCCCAGTCCCCCCCCCAGAACACCCCATATGCCCATTCTTAGCGCCAGTGCGTCCCTGCGAAGAATCCCGGCATAGGCCCAGAGCCCAGTCAGCGCCAGAAGCATGCCGCCCCATTTCTCACGCCTTGGTTTAAGTTCGGCATCCGGCTCCCATTGCCAGTGATCCGAAAAGTAGATCCTTGGGAGATCTGCGTCCAGTGGGCGATAGGGTTCATTCAGTAGTAGGATTCCCAAAAAAATGAGAAAGATCATGCCGATAAACAAAAGTCCAAGTTCTCCGGTCCGGTAATGTTTGCCCCCCAGGGCCATGCCCAGAATAACTCCCGCGAAACCAATCCAGATTCCCCCTTTGATGAAGAGTCCCAGCAACCCCCATTTCAATGCCGCTGTGTTGCCGATCAGGGGGGCGTCATGGGTAAGCCCGACCGTTTGCCCATAGGTCATACAGCCACCGAAGGATACTCCAATGGTGATCCAGGCGATGGCCCGGGCGGAAGACAGGGTGTTGAACATGGGGGCAAACAGCATGACCAGAACCGTTGCGACAAGCACTCCGGCGATCATGGCGCCTGTTTCGTGTCCATATTGTCCACGGATGCCCCATCCCATACCGCCGGCCATGGCCGTCAGCAGCATGGCCTTGCCCAGTGCGACAGTCGGATACCCGGACGACGTCGCAGTCATTTCATCGCTGTTCGCATTCATGGATTCTCGGAATGCTGCAAACTCTAGAGAAGGCACCCTTCCTTGGCAAGTAACCTTCTTGGCTGGAAACGTGCAAAAGGACGGTGTGGACAAATATGGCCGGTGAATTGGATGCCCTGCCAAACATCATTCACTGAAAACCCAAGGGTAGTGCAGCGACGATGAACCAACTTTCAAGTCTGGAGATCTGCGCCATCCAAGATTCCTCTTCTGGAAGACTTCCTGGAAACGGTTTTTTTCAGTGATTTTCTACCGGCAACCATCCTGTCATCACCTCTCCAGTGGCAAACTGGAAGCGTCCGCTTTCAGGTCGCCCAGGACGTATTGGA
>JAQCFT010000122.1 GCA_027619545.1 Verrucomicrobiota bacterium
AACGCACCCGCCAAAACCTTCGCAAGGGGAAGCTCCGGCTTGAACCCGTCGCAAGCCTGATGACTTCCGAACCACCATCAGGTCACATTGGAAACAGCACAGCTCCCCAAAGCATAGAACGATCCAACACATCCCGTGCATCCCTCTAAAGAACCCATCGCAACCAGACCATGCTTGCCCACCCGCCCTGGGAAGGATAGCCTTCCCACATGCATTTCCTTGCCTCAGTTATCCTACGCGACATGGTGTTCGCGGGATGGATGTTCAGTTTGGTTCTCAACGGATTCGCCCAGATCGAACCCGCCACGGACGGCCCCAGGCCATTGTCTCCCGACGAAGCCATCCATTCCTTCAAACTCCCACAAGGTTTCCAAATGGAACTGGTCGCATCGGAACCCCTGATCGAGGAACCCTCTGGCGTATGCTGGGATGAGCACGGCAACCTTTATGTCAGTGAACTTCACGGCTACAATCTGGAAGGCCAATATGACATCGATGCCTTGAACAAAACCGGCAAACTGGACCGAATCGTCCGACGCATCCAAGCCGACGACGAAGCCAAGAACCGCGCCGAACTCGAAACCTTCGGGCGCATCAAACAACTTTCCGACACCGATGGCGACGGGCGAATGGATCATGCCACATTGTTTGCTTCAGGCCTACCACCCTGTTTCGGCATGGTGGCGGCACGGGAAGGCATCATCGTCATCTGTGCTCCGGACATCTATTACCTCGCGGATCTCGACAACGACGGGGTAGCCGATGTGAGGGAACGCCTGTTCACAGGTTTCCGAACGGGCGTATTGGAACGACGCATAAACGCCCCGCAATGGGGACTCGACAACTGGATCTACATCGGTGCCAACGGTCAATCCGACGCCATCACCGGCCCCTACCTGAAAGCACCTGTCGCACTGGGGCGAACGGACTTCCGCATCAAAGCAGACGGCTCTGCCATTGAACCTGTCCTTGGCTCGACCGGCACGTTCGGCCACACTTTCACCGCCGAAGGCGATCGGCTCACCATCAGCACCGGGACACCGGGCTACCAGGTGATTCCCCTTCCCTGGCGTTATCTGGCTCGCAATCCCGAACTCCCCACTCCCTCCACCGAACGCAACGCCGCAAACTACCAAATCACTTATCCCGCATCCAACCCGCACCCATGGCGCACACGCCGCTACAATGATCCTGGTTTTTCAAAATATTACACCGACCACTATGGCAAGGCGGAATCGATCCCTAACGGATATCTCACCTCCGCTTGCTCGCCCTTCATCTACCGCGACATCGCTTTTCCTGAAAGTTACCGTGGGCATAACTTCTCCTGTGAACCGGCACAAAACCTCATCCATCACTCGATCCCACAGTGGGTTGGCCCAGAACTCCACCTTCGCCGAGGGGAGAATGAATCTGAGCAGGAATTTCTCGCCTCCTCGGACACCTGGTTCCATCCCATGAACCTGAGTCATGGGCCTGATGGAGCGATGTACATCACCGATTTCTATCGAGAAATCATTGAGGACTACTCGGCCATCCCCCGCTACCTCCAGCAACTCTACGGATTGACCAACGGCATGCACCACGGTCGAATCTGGCGACTGACCCACCAGAGCGCCCCCAAAGCGCCGCCAACAAAAATGTCGCATCTGTTCGATGCCCAACTGGCGAATGAAGTCGGCAGTCCACATGCCTGGCGACGAGAAACCGCACGCAGATTGTTGATCGAACGAATGACTGATCAAGTACACTCAGCATTGATCGAACACCTGAATCCCGACACAGCACCCGAAGCAGCCATCAATGCACTTTACACATTGGAAGGCTTGAACGCGCTGAACACCGGTGTTCTGAAACGAGCGCTCAATCACAAACACTGGTCGGTCAAACGCCATGCCCTGCGCATCGGAGATGGATTGCCCCCAGACAGTACCGGATCCATCGAAACAGCAGAATGGCTATCGGACATCGTTCATTACGGACAAGAACCACGTCTGCTCCTCCAGATTGCGCTGAGTCTCGGCAGCTACCCAACCGAAGGAGCGCTCAATGCGTTGGCTTATCTGGCCGAGCAACACAGCGACATTCGCTGGATGGACACCGCCATCGGAAGTTCAGTTTATCAACGAGAGGAAGCCTTGTTGGGTCGAATCCTTCATCACCGCAAGCCAAACGAATCATTGGCGGAACAGCTCGTTGCAGCCATTGCGACACGAGGAAACCGCATTCAAATTCAAAAGGCGCAGGCGTCAGTCAAATTCCTTGCCAAACCACCCCATCGCGAAACCTACACCCGCATCCTTGAATCCGCCCTCGTGGACGCGCAAGAAACACTCGAACGCATCGCATTGGAAGCTCCCGAACTCCCTGATGAAGCAACCCTGAAAAAACTGGAATCAAAACTCCCCGACTACCTCAAAGCATTGGAAAATGATACCGACATGGAACAAGGGCGTGAGCTGTTCACTGAACACTGCTCTTCCTGTCATCAGGCGGGCGGACTCGGCAAGCTGGCCGGACCGAATCTGGATTCAGAATTTCAACGCGCCCCGGAAACCATCGTGCGCGACATCCTGTTTCCTAACGAGACGATCACCGAAGGATTCGAAACCATTCAACTTGAGATGCGCCGAGGGACGGATGCCCAAGGCCTCATGGCATCCGAATCCCCGACCAGCGTCACCCTGCGCTTCCCTGGCGGCCAGGAACTCACCTTCCTCCGAAACCGCATCGACCGCATCCGATCCCACAAAGTATCCATCATGCCTGCTCAATTTGGTGAGCTACTGACACCGAAAGAAGTGGCCAACATTGTCGCTTTTATCCGACAACATCGTTCGGATGAACCGTGAGGTTGGATCACGCGATAATGTCTTTCACCACCTTGGCTCCGGTGACGCCGGTGAGGCGTTGTTCGAGACCAAGGAACGGGAAGGTCAGTTTTTGGTGATCGATACCCAATTGGTTCAGAACCGTCGCATTGAAATCATTCACATGCACCGGATTCTCGACGATATTGTAACTGAAATCGTCTGTTTGTCCGTATGTCATGCCGCCTTTGATGCCGCCACCTGCCATCCAAGTGGTAAAACATCTTGGATGATGATCGCGCCCGTAATTGTCTCGCTGGATATTTCCCTGACCAAATGTTGTACGACCGAATTCGCCGCCGAACACAATCAATGTTTCGTCGAGAAGCCCCCGGTTTTTAAGGTCGGAAATCAAGGCTGCACAAGGCTGGTCGACATCAAAAGCCTGACCTCGGATTTTTTTGGGCAAACCAACATGATGATCCCATCCACGGTGAAACAACTGTACAAAGCGCACATCACGTTCAATCATACGACGGGCCAGCAGACAATTTCTGGCAAAGGAACCGCTCTTCTTCACTTCGGGTCCATACAAATCCAGGATATGATCCGGTTCCCCTGAAAGATCCGTGAGCTCGGGCACCGAAGCCTGCATGCGAAAGGCCATTTCCTGCTGGGCGATGGTAGTCTGGATTTCCGGATCCCCCAATTCCTCAAGGTGCTGCTGATTCAGTTGAGTGACCAAATCCAGCATCTTCCTGCGCCCTTCGCGATTCACGCCATTTGGATTTGAAAGGAAAAGCACCGGATCTCCCTCGGGTTGCAAGGAAACACCCTGATGCTTGGAGGGAAGAAATCCCGAACCCCACAAACGACTGTACAGCGCCTGCACATTGCCCGTGCCCCCCGTCCAGAACGCGGAATTTAACACCATGAAATCAGGCAAATTCTTGTTCATACTGCCCAATCCATAACTCAACCAGGATCCCATGCTCGCTTTGCCGGGGATCTGAGACCCCGTGCAGAACATGGTTTTGGCCGGGTCATGGTTGATGGCGTCGGTGTGGGTGGATTTGATGATGCAGAGATCATCCACCACGTTGGACAAATGCGGCAGCAGTTCGGACATGTAGACCCCGTTCCGGCCCCGGGGCGAAAAGGAAAACATCGAAGGAGCCACGATCTGATCCCGGCCTTTGGTCATGGCAGTCACCCGCTGCCCCATGCTCACGGACTTGGGCAGAGGTTGATTGAATTGCTTGTGCAGGTCCGGTTTATAGTCGAACAAATCCAACTGACTGGGCGCCCCGGCCATGAAAAGAAAGATCACCCGCTTGGCTTTCGGAGTAAAATGGGTGCCGCGCACCGTGGTCAAACCGGAACCTTTCACTGGCATGGAACCAAACACAGCCGCCCCCAATCCCATGGCTGAGAACTTTAAAAAACGCCGCCGAGTCTGCAGGGTTTCCAGCTGATGGACAGGGTGCAGTGAACTTAATGGATTCAAAGGATTCATAACCGTTCTGTGATTGTGATGAGTGCTTATTGACGTGTTTTGACAATGTCGAGGTTGAACAACGAATGAGTCAGCATTGTCCAGGCTGCCAATTCTCCGACTTGAACGTCCTCGACTCCATCTCCCACGTAATGAGCAATGAGCGTCGAAGCCGACTCGTTATCCTGCGCATAAAGCTGCCGGAATCCATCCAGCGCCTGCTTTAAAGTTTCGGTCGTTCTTGAACCGGGTTGCCGGGATGTAATGGATTCGTATGCCACCTGAATGCGCTCCTGATCACTCAGCCCGTTCCGACTCAGCAACTGCCGCGCAGTCGCCGCCGCAGCGCGGAAATACTCCGGTTCGTTCATCATCAACAAAGCCTGCAAAGGAGTGTTCGTACGTTCACGCCTCGCAATGCACGCCTCCCGTGTGGGCGCATCAAAGATACTCATCTGGGGAGGAGGCAGGGCACGTTTCCAGAAGGTATAAACACTACGCCGATAAGCTTTCTTGCCCTGATCCGGCTCATAGACTCTTGGGTAGGAATAGGGCATTGCAACGATCTCCCATAGTTTGGCCGGCTGGGGCGGTTTGACGCTCTTGCCGCCGATTTCAAGATTCAACAGCCCGCTCACCATCAACACATGATCCCGGATCATTTCCGAATCCATTCGGAACCGGGCACCCCGTGCCAACAAACGGTTCTCCGGATCTTTCGCTCGCTTTCCAGGTGTGATCACTGAAGACTGCCGGTAGGTTTCGGACAATACGATAGTGCGCATCAACTGTTTGATGTCCCACCCGGATTCGATGAACTGCATAGCCAGATAATCCAACAAACCCGCATGGCTGGGGCGTTCCCCTTGTGCACCAAAATCCTCCGACGTCTTCACCAAACCGATCCCGAAACACTGCTGCCAGAACCGATTCACAGCCACGCGAGCGGTCAAGGGATTGGACGGATCAACCACCCAACGCGCCAAGTCTCGCCGCGTTTTATGTTCAGCACCCGATTTCATGGGTGGGAGAAAACCGGGTGTGTCCCGTTGAACCACGTCACCCAACTGATCGTAATTACCTCGCTTGAGCATGTATGCCGGACGAATCTCTTCGCGCTCCTTCATCACCAGAGCGGCGGGAACCGCCATTTGTACTTCGTCGCGCTCCTTTTTCAGCCGATCCAGCTCCTTTTTCCAGGTTTCAATGTCGGGATCCGTCTGCTTCTTGGGCTTGCCATCTTCATTGGCCTGTTCAGTTTTCTCAGCGGCTTGTGCCAGGGTTTCTTCCCGGTCCTTGATCTTGCTTTCCACAGATTGGATTTCTTGATCATAAGCCTCTAACTGAGCCGACTGCTGCGGCGAGGGCAACTCGATGTAAGGTTTCTGCAAGCCGCGTTTGAAATCCAAACCGTTACGTCCACCGGTTTCCGGTTCTCCATCAAAATTGTTGAAAAAAGCGAATAACTGGTAGAAATCCTTCATGGTCACCGGATCAAATTTGTGATCATGACAACTGGCACACTGAACGGACAAGCCCATGAAAGCGGTACCAAAAGCGGTGACCCGATCCATCACGTTGCGGGTGTAACTTTCCTCCGGCAACGCCGTTCCTACATCGATGACGAGATGCAGGCGGTTGAAACCCGATGCAACCAATTGATCAGTGGAGGGGGATTCATAAAGATCTCCGGCAATCTGGTAGGATGAAAAGTCGTCATAACCCAGATTCTCGTTGAACGCGCGAATCACCCACTCACGATAAGGTGACATGTCGCGATAATGATCGTGATGCAAACCATTCGTATCGGCAAACCGAACCAGATCCAACCAATACTTGGCCATGTGCTCACCATAGCGCGGACTTCCAAGCAGGCGATCCACCAGATCCTCGTAGGCAGTGTCGGAAGTATCTTCCAGGAAGGCCTGGATTTCCTCGCGCGTGGGCGGCAATCCGGTCAGATCCAGACTCAATCGACGAATCAATGTGCGTCGATCGGCTCTGGGGTTGGGAGTTAGTCCCTCCCGAATCAATCGATCCATGATGAACCGGTCAATCGCGCTCTGCCCCCATCGCTCGGAGTCCACCACAGGCAGATCGCGACGAGCGGGCGGAATAAACGCCCAGAAGGTGTCATACTTGCCACCTTCCTCGATCCATTGTTTGATCAGTGCTTTTTCGTTATCGGTTAATGCGGCCAGATTGGATTTCTCGGGTGGCATCAGGTCATCCTCATCATCCGTGGTGACCCGGTACCATAAATCGCTTTTTTCCAAATTGCCCGGAACGATGGCCTGATAGCCGTCATGATCGGCGAATGGACCGTCAAGTGCATCCGGTTTGTCCAATCGAAGATCTCCCTTGCGATGCCCCTCATCCGGCCCATGACATTGAAAACATTTCTTGGATAAGATGGGTGAAATATCGCGACTGAAATCAATGGCATCCGCCGCCCGCAACTCCACAGAGCCGCCAAGAAGCGTACCAATCGTAAAACCAACAAAAATTCGAACTAAGGTCTGCATAGCATGGTTCCTTGAATCAAATACACCTCCGAGCATGATTAAATGATACTCAGGGAATGTACGACATCAACCTATCGCTTATGCGCGCCGGTAGCAAGCGAACAAGCGCGAGGTTTTGATTGGGTAGATCGTGCCAACCTGTGTGGGTGCCTTCGCCAGAAGGTGCATGATTGCGCAGACGAAAAGACGGTAGGCAATCGATTTACTCAAGGCTTCCCAAAGCGGACATCATAGAAAAGGATGAACGCTTCAAGGACGGACCGGGACGGTCCGATCTACCTGGCGCCACCGCATATTTACCCAAATGTGTAAGGCGCACGATGCTCGACGTCCAACCAGGATTTGTCACCTTTACCGTTCATGAATTGCTCGCGGAAGGGGTTCCAATGCATGGGCTGGTTGTGGTAATAAGCAAGATTGACCAGGTGACAAACGGTCACCGTGCGGGCGCCGATTTCAACGTCAGCATTCGGTCGGGTGCGGGTGCGCATGCAGTCCAGAAAATCCTTCTTGTGATCCGAACTGCGATACAAGCGCACCTTGGCATCTGCCAGGTATTCCTGCTCAATCTGCTTGCACTGGTTACGGTTGTCCGCAATCAATTTGTCACCCAGCCAGAATTTGAACTGACCCCGGTTGACATTCACTTTGCCGTCCTTCCCGTAAAATGTCACACCATTGCCCTCAGCATGAACCATTTCGACGCCATTCTGATAGACCAGCCTGACACCACTGCCGGATTCGGGTTTTTCGGAGGGAATGATTCGACGTGGGCCTTCGTTGTCCATCCCCAACCCCCACTGCGCGATATCAAAATGATGAGCTCCCCAATCGGTCACACCGCCACCACCGTACTCGCGGTAATGGCGCCAGGCAGGGTAATGATTATGTACCCCACGTGGGCTCAAAACAGAATTGAAAGGCCGTTTGGGAGCCGGACCAAGCCAGCGATCCCAATCCAATCCCGGTTCCATTTCCTCTTCCGGCAGATCACAAGGTTTGGCCGGACCACCTACAGCGACTTCGACGCGCGAGATGGGACCAATGATCCCGTTGCGAACCAGTTCACAAGCGACACGAAACTCCTCAGATGAACGCTGCATACTGCCCGTCTGGAACACACGCTTGTTGAACCGGACGGCATTGACCATGCGCCTGGCTTCACGAATGGACTGACACAAAGGTTTTTCACAATAAATATCCTTCTTGGCCTTGGCGGCATCTATCGTCATGAGCGCGTGCCAATGATCCGGTGTTGCTATACAAACCGCATCGATATCGTCGCGGGCCAGGAGCTTTTGATAATCATTGTAATCTTCACAACCCTTGAAAGAAGCAGCGTCATTCTTATCCGCGTAGAAACCTTCCACCCGCTTGCGGGCGTCCTGACGACGTGTCGTGTCCACATCGCAGACCGCTACCGCCTGGGTTCCCTTGAGATTCATGAAATGATGCAGCAGATATTGGTTTTGCTTACCCATCCCAATGAATCCCATTGTGATACGATCGTTCGGTTTAACATCTGCCGACCAGATACGGGACGGAAGAATAAAAGGAGCCGCAGCAGCAACGGCGGACGTGGATTTAAGGAAATTCCTGCGTGTCGTTTTCATAATGTTTGATCTTTTTTGATTGGGGATACGGACACAACATAACACGCCCCCACCCCGGAGAGCAATCCGTGCATCAAAGAAAAAGTGAAACCATAGCTATCAAATCTTGTCTCAACCACAGCAAAAATAGTTGCAACACATGCAAAGATTGATCAACGCCATGAAAAAAATTCTAGATTACGGACAAACATTCGCAGTTTTAATCCTGATACTCGGCCTGGCAGCCTGTTCCAACCCTGCCGACGACGTGTCAGAAGCAGAAGTTTCCACTGCAAAAGAAATTTCAGAGGGAAGCATCGCGGGGAAGAAGTATGTCTCGAATGCTGATTCCAAGATCGGTTTTACCGGTTCAAAGGTTACCGGAAGTCATGATGGCGGATTCGAAACCTTCACGGCAGCCATCCATGTTGAAAACGGAGAACCCGTTCCAAACGGAACCAAAGTGGAAATCGACATGGATTCCACCTGGTCCGACAGCGACCGCCTGACAGGACACCTTAAGAACGCGGATTTTTTCGATGCTCCCACTTACCCGACCTCAACCTTTGTCACCACAGACATCAAAAAGGGAACCACCGGCTATGATGTCACCGGCAACCTGACCCTACACGGAGAAACCAAGAGCATCACTTTCCCGGCAGATATTCAGGTATCCGATGATCAGGTAAAGGTAGCGGCGGAATTCTTTATCAAGCGCTATGACTTTGGGATTCAATACCCAGGAAAAGCCAATGACCTGATCCGGGACGAAGTCGTGATCAGACTGGATATCACCGCAGTTCCTGAATGATCGTGGCTAATACCGAATGACCAGAGATAAAGAGGCTGGTCAAATTGGAGAAACTGTGCTCATTTAAAGGAGTGGATTGGAGAAATCACATAACCGCAGATCCAAACATCTGCCATGGTAAACCTTGTTTTCAAGGTACAAGAATAATGGTATCCGTTGTTCTGGATTGCTTGGCGGCGGATATGTCCATCGAATCCATTCTCACGGAATATCCTTCACTCAAAAAAGAAGCCATACTAGCCGCATTCGCATACTCATCAGAACTTGCCCAGGAACGAATAGTGGCGGCATGAGACTGAAATCTATGCCCTACCGCCATGCGTGCTTCGGATATTTGCGTTGCAGTTCCTTTTTGACGTTGGGGTAATGCTCCTTCCAGAATCCGGCCAGGTCCCGGGTGATCTGCACCGGTCGCATGTTGGGCGCCAGGATGTGCACCGCCAACGAGACCTTTTGCATCGCGATTTTGGGGAGCGAGTTGACGTCATACAGCTCCTGAATCCGCAATGAGATGTAGGGATCCGATTCGCGTGAGTAAACCACCTTGGGTGTCTTGCCATTGGACAAGGTCACGCGCTCCGGAGCCTGCTTGTCCAACAGTTCGCACTGAGAGTGGCTGAGCCATTGCCTCAACACAGGGATCACCGGAAGTTCCTTGATTTCCTTGTAACCAAAAGCGCCCATACAGATGGATTCGATGATGTGACGCTTGGCTTCATCGTCGATCATCGGGAGTTCCAACTCGGGACACCACTCCGCCAAAGAATTCAGGCGCAGGATCCATTGATCGACCTTGGCATCCCAATGCTTCAGGCCTATCTCCTCGTCCATGATCTTTTCGGCCAGCAGACGGGCAGCAGGTTCTTCGGGCGGAGGTTCCACCCGCTTGGCGGAAAGGGCCATCCCGCGGAAAGTCTCCTGACTGGCAGCATACACCCGTCGGGATGAAGGATCCCACACGACGACTATGGAAGAATCGAAATCATCCGGGAAAAACTCCTTCAACCAGGCGGGATCAATTTCCGTGGCAAGGGACAAAATAGTCTGCACCTCACCTTCCCGATTGCCGATTTCACGGATGTCAGCCACCACCATCATGTCAGCATGGTGCACCACACTTTCCCGGGCGAGCACCCCTTTGCGTCCGTGCACGAGTTCACACCTCAAAGTGCCCTTGTCCAAACGACGCGCCAGACGATCTGAAAACCCGAGCAACATGCATTTCTGAATGATTTCGTCATCGACGGGCTTCGGTTCCACATGGAGCCCCTCCCGTTTGGCAATGCGTAGAAAATGCTCCAACAAGGGTTTCACCTGACGCGCGGACTGCGCATGAATCCCCAGATTCTTGCAGGCCTGGAATTGAAAATTGTTTCTGGAAGCAAAACTCCAGGCGCGCATCAGAAGGAAACAATCCGACACGGATTTCTCGGTCAAAAACTCCTCCCGCAATTCACGAGTACGACGATCCACCTTACGGATCAGGATATCACGTCCCTGAGTCAGAGCAGCAATCAAGGCTGCCTGATAGACACAACCCAGCTCCTCAGCAGCCAACAACATCCTTGCATAACGCGGGTGGAGGGGGAAGGCCAGCATGCGTCGTCCGAGTTCGGTGATCCTTTTGTTGTGGTCGAGACCACCCAAATCTTCCAACAATTCTACGGCATCATGCAGACGCTTGGCATCGGGTGGTTCCAGCCAGCGAAATTGATCCAGATCCTCCACACCCGCGGCTTTCAGGCTCAAAATCACTTCGGCCAAATCAAGACGCTGCACTTCGGGAAGTTCCTGCGGAGCGAGATGTTCATGCTGACGTTCGGTCCATAACCGCACACAGGTTCCCGGACCGGTTCTACCTGCGCGACCAGCCCGTTGATC
Organism: Verrucomicrobiota bacterium; assembly: GCA_027619545.1. GTDB lineage: Bacteria > Verrucomicrobiota > Verrucomicrobiia > Limisphaerales > AAA164-E04 > AAA164-E04. Next base: position 11,115 of record JAQCFT010000122.1, read on the forward strand.
CGCAGATGCCTGGCTGATTTTTTCCACCAAAAGGGTATTGATCCCCCGATAGGGATCATAACGAGGAATACGAGCCAGCCCGCTGTCGATCACCAGCCGAATGCCATCGATAGTCAGCGAGGTCTCCGCCACATTGGTAGCCACCACCACCTTGGGCTGCTCATACTGCGAAACGGCTGCGTCCTGATCTTTACTGGTCAATTCACCATGAAGGGGCAACAGAATGTAGTTTTTGGATTCGGAAACATGGCGAATCGCCTCGATGGTTTTCTGAATCTCATACCCCCCGGGCATGAACACCAGCACATCTCCCTGTCCACCGGTTAAAACAAACCGGGAAAAAGCATCCGCCGCCTGATCCCACACCGGAATCGAATCATGCGCATCTGCAGGCGGCAGATAGGTGATGTCCACCGGAAAGGTCCGTCCCTCCGAATGTAACAACTGGCAGGGGGCCAAATATTGCGAAAGAGTGCTGGAATCCAGCGTCGCCGACATCACCAGGATCTTCAGATCCGGACGGCCCGTTTGCTGCAGATCCAGCGCGCGCGCCAAAGTAATGTCCCCATACAAATGCCGCTCATGAAATTCGTCAAAAATGATGGTCTGAATCCCCTTGAGTTCCGGATCCTGAATGATCTGACGCAGCAAGATGCCTTCGGTCACAAACCGGATGCGCGTCTTGTCGCTGGTGACATTTTCGAATCGGATTTGATACCCCACTTCGTCCCCCAAACGGCATTTACGCTCGTAAGCCACCCTGTTCGCCAACATCCGGGCGGCCAAACGCCGTGGCTGCAGGATCACCACCTGCCCCTCGCCCAAGATGTCGTTGTCCAGCAGCATCTGGGGAACTTGCGTGGATTTACCGGACCCGGTCGGCGCGGTGATGATCAACCTGGAATCCTTTTCCAGATGGCGCAGCAGATCGGATTCAATTTCGTAAATGGGGAGGCGTGATGTTTGACTCATGAAAAGGGAGGATGAAATTAAAATGAAAAAACCGAGGCCCCTACAGACCTCGGTTGTGTAAAAAATTGATTCGATCGAGAGGATCAATATTCCGCGTAACGGGCTGCCAACATGGCCGAAAACTTGGACACTTTCATCTTTCGACGACGACGTTCACAAGGCTTTTCGAAATGCCTGTTGTTGCGCACTTGCTTCAGCGTACCTTCGCGGTCGAGTTTCTTCTTTAACCGGCGGAGTGCCTTTTCAACGGATTCACCTTTTTTAATTCTTACTTCGCTCAACTTGTCTCACATCCTCTCTATAACATCCTTCCGGCGTTCGCGCCGTCACACGGCTCACCGAATAGGGCCAAACAAGATGCGAAAAACACCGAAAAGTGTCAACAGCGAAATCCAGGAACCAGAAACGCAGTAGCCCCCAGGTAGAGTCCCGATGAATCGGGATCCCTGACGCGCAACCTTGTGGCTACCCGTTTCAAACAAACCACCCAATGGGGGTCCAAAAACACTCGATGCCCTATTGCGGTGGACCTGCTTATCAAGGGATTTCAGGGACAAAAACGTGCCATTCCTACCGGCAAAAGTCGATGCCGAAGATATCACACACCACATTTCGCCCAC
>JAQCFT010000123.1 GCA_027619545.1 Verrucomicrobiota bacterium
GCGGCTCATCTCATCCGTTTATATGCGAAGTTATGATTAGCTTTTTTGACACCGTTCCCTTCAACCAAGTAACTAAAATTAAATCTGAAAAAAATTTTCATCTTCTTTGGTAATGTTTGTTAGATTCTTGCTTTTTGCCTCATTGGGCATGCCCATATCATTACTACAGCAGACATTTCAACGGCCTCCATATCTATTATGATGAAATGCAATAATCGAACTTGCTTTAATAGGATTAAAACCATATTAAAGAATTCGTTTTGGCGTTTTGAGATTGATCTGGATGCAGATCTGCATAGCACCTTCTGCTATGCATCAAAATGCAGAAAACCCTGAAAGCACCGGTAGATCAACTGGATAGATCATCTGACTTCGGATCAGAGGGTTGGGGGTTCGAATCCCTCCCGGTGTACCATTTGCTTACCCCTTAAATTCCGCTACCAATCCCTGCAATGTCTGTCGTGCATCGCCGAAGAGCATGCGGGAGTTTTCACGGAAGAAGAGGGCGTTGTCGATGCCGGCAAAGCCGGAGGCCATGGAGCGTTTCATGACAATCACCGTTCTGGCTTTGTGGGCTTCGATGATGGGCATGCCGTGAATCGGGCTGGATGGATCTTCCGCTGCCGCAGGGTTCACGATGTCGTTGGCGCCGATGATCAGGCAGACATCGACGGTTTCCATCACGGGGTTGATGGCTTCCATTTCCACCAGTTGTTCGTAGGGTACGTTGGCTTCAGCCAATAATACGTTCATGTGGCCCGGCATACGTCCTGCAACGGGATGGATGGCGTATTGAACTTGTGCGCCGTTGGCTTCCAGGATTTGACCGAGTTCATGCACGGCGTGTTGGGCTTGGGCCACTGCCATGCCGTATCCAGGTACGACAGCGACTGATCGGGCGGCTTCCAATAGAATAAAGGTGTCTTCAACTGAGATGGGTTTGACCTCGCCTTCGATTTTGTCCTGTTTCTTGGAGGTGGATGCCGAACCAAATCCACTGAACAACACGTTCCCCAGGGAACGGTTCATGGCTTTGCACATGATCTGGGTGAGGATGATGCCGCTGGCTCCGACCAGGGAGCCGGTCACGACCAAAACGTTGTTCCGCAAAACGAATCCCGTCGCACAAGCTGCCAAACCCGAATAACTGTTGAGCAAGGCAATGATCACCGGCATGTCCGCTCCACCAATGGGAATCGTGGTCAGCACACCCAACAACAAAGCCACTCCGAGGACAATATGGAAAAAGGTCAAATTGGCTCCCCCCCCCGCACAGAATGCAACAGTCAAACCCACAACCGCGAGAATCAACACCAGATTCAAGGGCTTTTGTCCGGGAAACAGGAACGGTCGGCCGGGGAGTTTACCACTGAGTTTTCCCCAGGCGATTAAACTTCCAGTAAAAGTAAGCGCTCCGATGAAAACGGAAATGAGCACGGTGGCGTTTTGAAACACTTCAGGAGATGGCGATCGCCGATGAGCTTCCCAAGCGACGAGCAAGCTGGCCAGACCTCCCGACCCGTTGAAGAGAGCCACCATTTCCGGCATCGAAGTCATGGCCACCAACCGGGCGGCCAGCGCTCCGATGACGGTTCCCGCCACCACGCCGACGACGATCCATTGAAAATCCAGAATGCCTTTGTTGAGCAATGTGACGATGATCGCCAGCAGCATGCCGGATGCTGAGAGCATGTTCCCACGCCGGGCTGTGTCGGGCGAGCTGAGTTGTTTGATACCAAAAATGAAGGCGCCCGCGCTGAGCATGTAGGCTATGTCGATCCAGTGGTTCATCGCTTGTCACCCTTCTTTTTGAACATTTCCAACATACGATCAGTGACCAGGTATCCTCCGACGACATTGACCGTTGCCGCGATCAGGGCGATCAACCCCAACCACCGACTGAGGGTATCATCGGTTCCCGAACCTGCCGCCAGCAACGCCCCGACGATGGCGATGCCGGAAATGGCGTTGGATCCGGACATCAGGGGTGTATGCAACGTGGACGGAACCTTGGAGATCAATTCAAATCCAAGCACGGCCGAAAGTAAGAAGATGAAGAAGAGATAAATGAGTAATGTTGTTTCCATAACGTTGTTGATTAGGAATGGATGGACTGAAACTGCGGATGAATGATTTTCCCTTCGTAGGCGATCAGGCAGGATTTCATGATCTCGTCCTCAAGGTCCCATTTCCAGGTTTTGGTTTCCTTGTCCCAGAATTCGGTGATGAGATGCACCAGGTTGCTTGCGTACATCTGGCTGGCATGGAAGGCGACCCGACCGGGAAGTTTCGAAAAGCCGATCAATTTAACCCCATTGATATCCACGATCTCGTCGAGTTGAATCCCTTCAACATTGCCACCGGTTTCCACCGCCAGGTCCACCACAACGGTACCCGGCTCCATGGCATTGACGATGTCTTTGGTGACGATCTTGGGAGCGGGTTTGCCGAAGACCTGTGCCGTGGTGATCACGATGTCGGCGTTGCGATAAAACTTGAGCATGGCTTCACGTTGTTTGGCCAATTGCTCATCCGTCAATGCCTTGGCATAGCCTTGATCAGTCTGCCCGGTTTCACCCACATCGATCTGGGCAAAACGTGCCCCCAGAGATTCGACCTGTTCACGCACCACCGGACGAGTATCGTAGGCGGTCACTTGAGCCCCAAGACGGCGGGCTGTGGCAATGGCCTGCAATCCGGCCACACCGGCACCGACCACCAGCACCCGACAAGGTTGAATGGTTCCTGCAGCCGTCATCATCATGGGAAACGCCTTGGTCGTATGGTTGGCGGCGATCAATACAGCCACATATCCCGCCAGATTTGCCTGAGAGGTCAAAGCGTCCATGCGTTGGGCGCGGGTGATGCGGGGCACCATTTCAATGCCGATCGCGTTGATTTGCTTGCGGGCCAGGGTTCCAACCGGTGAGGTCTTGTCGAAGGGGTTCAAGAAACCGATGTGCAAGGAGCCTGACTGCATTTGTTCAACATCCTCTTGTGCAGGAGGATGAAAGCGCAGCACAATGTCGGCATTAGATACAACCTTCGCGCGATTAGACTCCACACTCGCGCCGGCTTTCTCATAGGCTTCATCGGGAATGCCACTTAAGGCGCCCAATCCAGCCTCCACCACCACCTCCGCTCCCAAGGCAACCAACTTGGTCACCGATTCGGGAACCATGGCGGTTCGCTGTTCTCCCGGTAATATTTCGGATGGTATCCCGATCTTCATAATGCTTAAGCTAGTGGGGGTATTGTGAAGGAAACGCGGTTCCAGACCAAGCCAATATTGACTTTGAAATAAGATAAGACACAGAGCAGAATGACCGAAGCATCTCCTTTAGGCTTTTCTTTGAATCCCGATTTGTCACACTACATCTTATTCCGAAAACCTAGAATCCAGTTTAAGGACGATAACCTTATGAATAGTTTTTTGAACAAGAAATGGATATTTCCCATATGGGCGTGTTTGACAATCTTGACGCTGAGCGGAACGCTCTCGGCCGGGTCACTTTCGCTCCTCGAAACCAAAGAGACCATCGAAATCAGGGATGCAGACCAGACGATGCTGGTTTATCACAAGGCAGCTGTTCCTCAACCGGAGGGAAAGGACCCAGTTTACGCTCGCAGCGGATTTATCCATCCACTCAAATCTCCTTCGGGCGGTGTAGTGACCAGCATCCATGCCGATGATCATGTCCATCACGTCGGTCTCTGGCATGCCTGGGTAAAGACGGAACACAAAGACCGTCACTTCGATTTTTGGAATCTCGGAGACAAGACCGGCAAAGTGCGATTCGTCAAAGCTCTTTCATCATTCAGTCAAGGAGAATCCGTTGGATTCTCGGTTCAACAGGAACAAGTCGGCATGACCAGCGAAGGCACAAAAGAAGAAGTCGTTCTAAACGAGATCTTAACCGTTCAAGTTCAGAAAAGAGACGGCAGTTACCTCGTCGACTACGACACGGAACAGACCAATGTGACCGATGCGCCACTGAATCTCCCCGCGTATCGCTATGGCGGCTGCATCGCCTATCGCGCCCCCTATCATTGGAACAAGGAGAACAGCAACTACCTCACCTCTGAAGGCAAAGACCGCAGCAATGGTCACACCACCCGCGGACGCTGGTGCGCGATGTTTGGCCCCACCGATCAGGGAGACGCCACGCTGGCCATTCTTTGTCACCCGGAAAACCGCGATGCCCCGCAGCGCATGCGTGTGTGGCCCGATGGAAAAGTGTTTTTCAACTACGTCCCCATTCAGGAAACCGGGTGGACGCTCAAACCGAACGAACCCTCCACCATGCGTTATCGCGTGGTCATCTCCGACGGCAAAGCAAACGCCGATCGTTTGAACGCATTTTGGAACCATTACTCCAAGGAATAATCCAACAAGAACAACCATCCTCAAAAAACATGAAGATCAAAAACTCATTGTTGCATATTGCCCTGATCGCACTCATCACCCCTTCAGTGACGAGTTCGGCGGAAACCGTCAAAGAAAGATTGGCGGCGACCCCATATCACCTGGTCTACGAAAAATACGCCGATAACAACTGGGAATTATTTGTTTCCAAAGCCGATGGCACCGGCGAGCACAACCTGACCAACACCCCGGATCAACACGAACTATACCCCCAGGTATCACCTGACGGAAAACGACTATGCTTTGTCTCCGACAAGGGTTCCGGACGCAACACAGTGCGGAGCGTCTATGTGATGAACATCGATGGCTCAGACCGGAAGCTGGTAGCCCATGAGGCGCGTCAGCCTTGTTGGACTAATACCAGCGACACCATCCTCTATTTACCACAGGAGTATTCCAAATGGAACGTGGTGGATTACTTCACAAAGGGATTGGTTTATTACAACGTCGAAACGGGGGCAAAGCGCGAGCACCCCAACAGCGCCGCACTGCATCACCTTTACAACCCCAGCATGTCACCGGACGGCAAATGGATTGTATCGACAGTACACGCTGGCATGGGATACAAGCACGCCATCCTGTTGATCGAAGCCGAAGGCACCGCCATTCACAGTCTGGAAATCCCCGGATGCCGCCCGACTTTCAGTCCCAATGGCAAATATGTTGCCTGGGGTCCCGGGGATCATGAAATTGCGGTCGGTGAAATCGATTGGGCAGCCAACCCGCCAAAAATCAAAAAGAAATGGTTGTCCGTGAAAGACGAAGTCAACAAGGTGTACCATGTTGACTGGTCACCCAACAGCGCCTTCCTGAGCATCAGCCGGGGTGTCAAAAGCGACGGTGATTTGTCCAAACCGGGCACACACCAATCAGCCTGCGAAATCGTCGGAGTTTACGCCAAGGATTGGAACGTCATTGCCGTTCCTCTCGACCAAGGACCAGAGATCGACCTTTCCAAAGCAAGCGCCGACCAGTTCCACCAAATCACACAGGACGGAAGCAGCAACAAAGAATCCGACTGGTTTACTCCTGCCAAATAATCACATGAATCATTGGCAAAAAATTTGCATCGGCCTGTGCGGTGGCATGGGATTGTTGGGGCTTGTCGGATGTGGTCCTTCGGCTACGAATGAACCAAACTCTCCCTCCGCAAAATCTTCATCCGGCATGATGTCTTTTCCGGTCAAAACAAGTTCCGGCATCAACATGATCTTCCTGGGAGGTGGCGCTTTTACCATGGGCAGTGACAAGGAGAGTCCCGACGAAGGTCCGGCCCACGAAGTCACCTTGAGTCCGTTCCTGATTGATCAGTTTGAGGTTACACATGCCCAGTTTGAAAAAGTGCAGATACCCAATCCTTCCCACTGGCAGGACGACCCCCAAAAACCCGTGGAACAGGTGCGGTGGCGCGATGCCAAACTCTACTGCAACGAACGATCCTTGTTGGAAAGATTGACGCCTTGCTATGACGAGACAAAAGAAGGCTGGCCCTGCAACTACGAAGCAACCGGATACCGTCTCCCCTCAGAAGCCGAATGGGAATTTGCGGCGCGCGCCGGGTCGAAGGATCGTTATCCCTTTGGCGAACGTGCGCTCAACCAGTCGGCGTGGTTCGGTGACAATGCCGGCAAACAAACCCATGTCGTCGGCACCCGACGTCCCAACGATTGGGGCATCCACGACATGTATGGGAATGTGTCCGAATGGTGCCAGGACGCCTACCAGGAAGATTACTACGCACAGAGTCCGAAAGAGAATCCCAGAGGCTCTGCCGACACACTTGAAAACAACAAGCGCGTCATGCGGGGCGGATCATGGAAATCCACCGCGGAAATGTGCCGGGTAACCTTCCGTCAAGGCCAGCAAACAGGAGATTCGGACGCATGTTTCTTCACCGACTTCTGCGGTTTCCGCTGCGTGCGATCCATCACCCAGGACGAAGCGGAAAAGTTAGTGGTCACCCCATGAACAACAAGATGAATTGGGTAGGGACCTGCTGCCGCAGGTCCGTGAGCGCGTTTGAAACATTCGAAACCTTGCAGGGTTATTCGGACACGCCAACGGCCGAGCAGCAGCTCTGCCCTACCATCCACGAGTCCTCGGCAAAGCTACCATAGGACGGCTGGCACAAGCAGATCCATATTATACACATAATTACTTACACCCCATCAACCCTTCTATCACTCAGAAAAGATTCATCTATCATTTGAAAGATTTGAAAGATTTGCTATATGTTGACTTATGCAGACGACACTTCGAATAAAAGATCAAATCTACCGAGATGCCAAGGCGACTGCAGCCCAACGGGGTATCACCATTACCAAGTACATCGAAGAAGCCTTGGTTGCCTTTGGATCCACTTCAGATAAGGACAATTTAGAGGCGCGTATTGAAGAACGGAATCAGTTGATGGAACAACTCCTGAAAAAAACGGCTCATTTTAGGATAGGCGATCGGCCAACTCGGGAGGAAATGAATGCGCGATAAGATATTCCTGGATACGAACATCCTGGTATATGCCATTGAATCCGCACAAACTTCTGATCCTCGTCCACAGATAGCACGAGATTTGATAAGCCGATCTGAAGTGGTGCTTTCAACTCAGGTTCTTGGAGAATTCTACCGGGCGACCACCAGCAAACGTAGAAGCTTTCCTCTCACTCACGAAGAAGCGGTTGTATGGATTCAGGTTTGGAAACGCAATGAAATCACCAGCATAAAAACTCACCATGTTGATTTGGCATTGGAATTAACAGCCCGCTATAACATCGGATACTTTGACGCTTTGATTCTTTCAGCAGCTCAGTTATCACCTTGTGAGACAGTTTACTCAGAAGATCTCAACCATGGACAATGTTATGACAGGGTCACCGTGATCAATCCATTCATGTAATCATCATTTTAGGGATAAACCAAATCCATTCACAAACAAATGCTGTTCCACACCTGGACATTTCTGATTTTCTTCCCAATCGTCTTTTTGGGCTATCTCGCTCTCAAAAAGACACCGCTGCGCATTCCCTGGCTGTTGGCGGCTTCGTATGTTTTTTACGGGTGGTGGAATCCATATTACCTCTTGCTAATCGTTTACTCCACGGCTTTGGACTATTATGTCGTGGCCTGGATGGAGACTTGCGGGCCGCCGGGATCCAAGCCAAGTCCGGATCACGGATGGGGCGACTTATTTAGCTTCAAACTTCCCCATGCTTCACTCAACGCCGCAGCATGGGTGGGACGTCTGGGATTGTTCGGCAGTGTTCTCTTATGGTTCGTGGGGCCTCTGGGATCCAGGGCCGTTTGTTTTCTCAGCGGCATTCTGTGCCTCACCATCATGTTCGCGGCGGCGCGACGCAGTCGCAAGGCATGGCTTTGGGCCAGTATGTTGAACAATCTTTCCCTGCTGTTTTATTTCAAATACGCCGACTTTTTCATTGAGAACGCCAACCAGCTGTTCACACGGATGGGCATGTCCATGCAATGGCCGGAAGCCGCCACACTCATGCCCTTTGGTTGGGAATACCTGCTTCCTGTTGGCATCTCCTTTTACACCTTTCAATCGATGAGCTACACCATCGATTACTATCTGGGCAACCTGGCCCGTGAAAAAAACTTCCTGCGATTCGCCACCTATGTCGCGTTTTTCCCTCAACTCGTGGCCGGCCCCATCGAACGCGCCTCGTCCCTCCTGCCGCAATTTGAAGCCGCACCCAAAATTCGATTGAAAGACCTGAGCGATGGCGCTTCGTTGTTCCTGATCGGTTTGTTCAAAAAACTCGCATTGGCCAACTACCTGTCATTCTACGTCGAACGCGTCTACGGCATGCCGGACGAATACAGCGGCGCGGCACTGGCCCTGGCAACGATCGCTTTCGCCTGGCAGATCTATTTCGATTTCAGCGGCTACACCGACATGGCTCGCGGCATCGCCCTGATGATGGGTTACAAACTCATGCTGAATTTCAACCGCCCCTACCTCGCCACCAGTCTCGGAGATTTCTGGTCGCGCTGGCACATCAGCCTTTCGACGTGGTTTCGGGATTATGTTTACATCCCACTGGGCGGAAACCGCAATGGACCGGTCAAAGCGTATCTCTATCTGGGCATCACTTTTCTGCTGTCCGCCATCTGGCATGGCGCCGCATGGACCTTTATCGTTTGGGGAGTGCTGCACGCGCTCGGCACCATGATCACGCGTGAACTGGAGCGCAAGGAATGGTATCACGAACGAGTTCCCATAGCCGTGAAGCGATTTTTGGTTTTTGGATTCGTCACCTTTGCCTGGATCTTTTTCAGAGCGGAAACCATGCAGGACGCCTGGCTGATTGTCACCCGCATCGTCTCCAGCGCCTGGTCGGATCCAGCCATGCCGGCGTTGATGCTCGGTTTGATCGCTCTGATTTGGGTCTACCAATGGTTACAGGAATCCAATCTGCGGCCATGGACGGAAACCGCCTGGTTCAAAGTGGCCGGATCGGTGTTCATGCTGATCTGGCTGTGCTTTTTCAGTTCATCCGGTGGGGCATTCATTTATTTTCAATTCTAACCGCACATGACCACTGAAACGAAACCAAGCACCACATTGTCAGACAGCCGGCGTCGCATGCGCGGACACTTGCCGCACGCCTTTCTGCTGACGCCATGGCAATGGTGCACGGTAGTCATCCTGTTTTTGTGCGTGGTTTTCGGATTGCCGAAGGGTTGTAAAAGCTGGGAGACATTCGAACCGGAAGTTAATTACCGTGTGCCTTACGAGGCCAGTCAGGATTATTGGCAATACGAGCGTCACCTTGATGATCGCAATGAATCGGACACCATCTATTTCGTGGGAGACTCGGTCGTCTGGGGCGAATACGTCAGTCCGGACGGAACCTGGTCGGCCTTTCTCAACGAACAATCAGGCGGCAAACCCCAGTTTGTCAATCAGGCATTGAATGGACTGTATCCCCTAGCCCTCGAAGGATTGATTACACATTACGCCGAAGGTTTGTCCGGGAGAAAGGTCATGCTCCATTGTAATCTCCTGTGGATGAGCAGCCCCCAGGCAGACCTGTCTCAAGCCAAGGAACAGGTCTTCAATCATCCAACTTTGGTGCCACAGTTTCGCCCCAGGATTCCCAGCTACCACGCTGATATTGACACGCGACTCGGCCGCGCCATCGGGCATCGCTGGTCATTCCTGGGCTGGGTGCGTCACCTTCAGATACAATACTGGGATCAGAAAGATCCCTACGCCTGGACACTCGCAGATGATGGCAAATATCCCCCTTCCTATCCCAACACCTACCGCATGCCATGGTCGGAACTCGATTTCACTTTGCTCAGCGAACCCAACCCCGATCCTGAACGCGGAGTAGACAGCAAGCGTCACAGCCCCTGGTCCACCGACGGTATTGGCACGCAGCGATTCGATTGGGTGGAGTTAAAGGATTCGTTGCAATGGGCCGCGTTCCAACGCCTCTGCAAACTCCTGCAACAACGCAACAATCAGTTCATCATCATTCTCGGCCCATTCAACAAACACATCATGGCCCCCGAAAACCGGACTCGTTTTGAGAGCATTGAATCCGGCGTCAAACAATGGTTCGTATCAACCAACATCCCATTCGTCGCAACGGAGCTTTTGGACAGTGCACTCTACGGCGACGCCAGTCACCCATTGACAGAAGGCTATCGCAATTTGGCGGTTGAATTGTGGAATGATCCGAATTTCACGGATTGGTTGAGTCAGTAAATCTCGTGAATCTTGGATAGGGGTAGCGCGTGGCGTCCCTGGCGCGACCCTTGTGGCTTTCGAATGACAATCACTTTCCGTTTTGGGAAGCCAACCGTATTCAATCCCCCCACTCTGCGGCACGTGGCAAGGGGGATTTGCGGTTTCTATGACGTCTGGATTTCCTTTGAACAGCATTCGTGAACAAGTAGGCCACAAGGTGCGGACCGGGACGGTCCGATCTACCTGAAGACTACCCCGGGTAGCGTGTTGAGGATTTGGGAAAACTCGTAACGTTGTACGGACGCGGCACCTGACGCGCGACAGCGCAGCCCTACCGGGGAATCAAAGCATTCCAATCACTGAAACCGCTGCCCACCGATATAAACGTCCTTCACACGCAGTTCCCCGTCCAGCACCAGAAAGTCAGCCCGTTTACCCACTTCCAAACTCCCAATTTCATCATCCATGCCGACACGCTCGGCAGGTGTGAGGCTTCCCATGCGAACTGCTTCGTGAATTTCAACTGAAGTGTTTTCGTACATGTTGCGCACCATGGTGTCCATGCCGACGACGGAACTTGCCAGCGATTTTCTAGTGACAAAACCCACCTTCCCATCACTTTCGAACCATGCGCCGTCGGATTCCGGACCGAACCGGTATTTGCCGGGAGGCATGCCCATGGCACGGTTGGCATCAGTCACCAGACAGAGGCGATCCGGACCGATCATGCGATAGGCAAACTCCAACAGCTCAGGAGCCAGGTGTTCGCCATCGGCAATGACTTCGGTGCTCATTTCAGGTTCCATCAACACAAACTGTTCCATGCTGCCCTGCATTGGAAATCCGTATTGTTCCCGAACGCCCGAAATAGAACTCATGGCACACCAGAAATGATCCACGTGACGCATCCCTGCCTCAAAGGCCTTGGCCATTTCCGTCCAGGTCGAATTGGAATGGCCGCATGTCACCAGATAACCGCGTTCGCTGGCTTCCCGATAAAACTCTGCCGCTCCAGGTAACTCAGCGGCACAGGTCGCCACTTGAATGATACCCAGATCAAAGCATTTCACATACTCCTCCGGTTTCGGGTCACGCCTGCCGTCCACCGAATGACAACCCACTTTATCAGCGGCAAAATACGGGCCGTAATAATGCACGCCACCAATGCGTGCCCCGTCCGACAACTGATACCCTTCCTGCACAGCCAGGCAGGCATGCAGCATTTTGTCGATCTGCTCGGGAAGGCCCGTCGTGGTCGTTGGGAAGATGGTCGTGGTTCCGTGCCGGGCATGGATGCGGTTGGCGACTTTAACAGCTTCGACGGTTCCATCCATGTAGTCGGCGTTGTCTCCGCCGTGCACATGGATGTCGACATATCCCGGAGCAATCCAGCCTTCTTTTATTTGAACAACGGCATCACCGTCCGTCACCGGAGCCATTCCCCAGAAGCCCGCATATTCGATAACCCCATCTTGAGCGATCAAACAACCGTCCTCCAACAAGGAGTCCGGTAAGACAAGATTTCCACGAACGACGATGCGGTCTGAAGAGGGCATGAGATTGGGGAAGGGAAACAATTACCGACGGTCCTGAAGTTTGGCCAGGAGTCTGAGGATTTCGATGTAAAGCCAAACCAAGGTCACCATCAGGCCCAATGCCCCCACCCATTCCATGTATTTGGGAGCACCGGCAGCAGCGCCGTTCTCGATAAAATCGAAATCCAACACGAGGTTTAATGCGGCAATCACAACGACCACCAAGCTGAAAATAATGCCAAACGTGCCAGAGCTATGGATAATGGAGATTCCAGAACCAAAGAAGCTCATGATGAAACTAATGAAATAAACTAAACAAATGGCGCCCGTTGCGGCAAAGATGCCCAGTCGGAAATTCTGGGTCGCCTTGATAAATCCGGTTTGATACGCAAAAAGCAAACTGAACAAAGTTCCAAACGTAAGACAAATAGCATTAAAAACCAAACCATCTCCCGCTTTCATTTGGTAAAATGCGGATATGCCGCCCAGGAACAAACCTTCCAGCAGAGCGTATGCAGGCGCGGTAAGCCCACCCCAAGTTGGTTTGAACATTGTCGCCAAGGCCATGATGAATCCACCGATTCCTCCTCCGATCATCCAGGGCATGGCGTTCCCTCCGGTAGCGGCCATTCTCCACGTCATTGAAGCGGAAATAACGGTGAGAAATAACATGATACCGGTTTTCATGACCGTGCCCTGAATGGTCATGGTATCGGAACCGGCGAACGAACCCATGCGTGAAAAGGTGCGTTGATTCAAAACTGGATTTGCTGTGCGCATCATATGCCCAGACTACTACTATGATATGGAAGGATATGCAAGGGTATGGCCAGATAATCGAACTCCCTGCAAAATGACTATTTGTTCCCGATCGCGTCGATGAGCGCCGAAATAATTTGGACTGCGGTGGCTCGACACCGCTTTGGATATGGTCCGCATCCCCAAGTCGGATTCAACTATTGC
>JAQCFT010000124.1 GCA_027619545.1 Verrucomicrobiota bacterium
ATGATTTCTGTTGTTTTTTCATAATTCCCACTCTCGACATGACATCCATATCTTAAAAAAGGTTACTATCAATGAGAACCAGCATGTGAAAATACAGTGGAAATTGCAATCCCCGAATCAATGCGCTTTCGCGCCTTCAGAGCAACATAGGGCGGAATGTGGTGACTTCGATGAGCAAAAGTCCCGGGCGCGGCATCTTCACGTCCGTGCCATGGCTCCCGGACATCCTCGATCACGAATCCCTTTTGACACAGTCCACCCAACAATGCTTCAAGAGGATGCAAGAACTCCAACGCCCCCTGCTCCCGATGCTCGCTTCCCTGCACGGGTGGCAAAGGGCCTTTGTGGTGCCCCTCGGTTTCAACATAATATTTGGACATTTCCGGAAACGCACCGCACTGAAGACTAAAAGGTTGTTTATGCTGCACGATATAGATCCCTCCGGGCTTCAATATCCGGTGAACTTCCCCATACAATGCGCTCAGGTTTTCAACGTAACAACTGCTGACCGGCTGCATGATCAGGTCAAATTCTGATGATTCAAACATGTCCATCCGAGTCATACAGGCACGGACCCGACGAATCTGAAAACCATGTTTCTCCGCCATCGCCCGATCCTTCTCAAGCATCGATTCGGAAACATCCAACACCGTTACGACCGCCCCGGCCGCTGCATACAACGGGGCATGCTTTCCTCCTCCTGCAGCAAGACAAAGCACCTTTTTGCCGTGAACCCCCTCAGGCAGCCAGTTGTAGATGTTGATATGTTTTTGTGGATCATTGAGCACACGGGCTGAGACCGTGGAAGCAAAACCGCTTTTCTGAGCCACCATCCGGTCCCATACTCGTGCGTTATATTCGGAAACTTCGTTCATGGATTTAAAAAATGAAATCGTCAACCTTGCATCGCTTTCTGAATATGGTGAAGCCCCATCCGGCAAGCATCATATGGATCGGGAATTTCCCACGCATCGATCATGATCCACCCCTCAAACCCTCCCTGCCGTAACATCTCAAGCGAAGCCGGAATATTTGCATGCCCGTCCCCGCAAGCCAAGTGCTTGGACGTGCCCCCATCCCGAAGTGTTCCATCCGTATCCGTCAGATGCACATAACCTATCCGCTCCACTCCAATGCGCTTCAACATTTCATGAGGCAGGCCTTGTGAACCGTTCATCAAGTCAAAATGGCTTGGATCGTAAATGGTTTTCAAATTGGGGTGATCCGCCTGATCCAGAATACGTTCCAAATGCTGTTCAGTGTTAAAAACAAATGGAGGTTCTATTTCAAACGCAGCCAGAATTCCCAGTTCGCCGGCCATGTCACCTATTTCTTTGAAAGATTCGGACACATGCCGGATCGCCTCATCCATGGACTGCCCCCTGAGCCCTCCTCCCGGCCACATCCCGATGCAATCACAACCCATTGCTCTGGCAAACCGCAAGTTCCTGCGCATCTCCTCTTTCCATTGCTGACGCGTTTCCTTTTCAGGGGCAAAGGCTCCTCCCGCGCCCGTCTGAACGGAGAACACCCGCAGACCGCTCTCCTTGTAAGTTTCCATCATTTCTTCGACTCTTGCCAGATTCTGGTCAGGATCCGGGTAATCCCCTACCCGCCATCCCTGAACCAATTCCACCCCATCAAATCCCGTTTCCCTAATGAAAGACAGCACGTTACGCAAGGAGTGGGTTCGTCCGTATTTACGTTCACCCGACGCAAATCCATTGAGTCCTACGGCGGTTTTCCAAGGAAGACGAGGTTCGGCGGCAAGTGCCGGCATTCCGGTCATCAATCCAAGGCAGGCCATCCTTTCGATAAATGACCGCCGGTTGACCACCACATCCGCGAGAGACGTGAGTTGATGACGAGGTTGTTCGGACCAGGGAGGATTCATGGGAGAAGGATGATGTTGAAGACCTCGAACAGGCAATCAAAATGAGGACATCACCCATAAAAACCGGTTTCCAACATTTCTTGTTCTCTATTGAACTCAATGCAACAATGCTTGAGGCTTGGCTTGACCGTTCATTGAAAATCGGATTGGATAGCGGGGATCAGCCAATTAAGTAGGAATATGAACAAGTTTACTGTCATTTTACTCGGGTGCCTCACAGCAGGATGGACGATGACCGGACTCCGGGCCGACGAACAATCTGCCATCGCACAAGTCGAATCATACGGTGGCCAGGTTCTGGGCATCGCCAAGGACGTGGAAGGGGTCAGAGTATTGATCCCGCCCAAGACATTTGAAGGCCGGGTGCTCTCTGACGCCGATCTTGCGGTGCTCAAGGAGATTCCACATATTGTGGAACTGGACCTCAAGAACGCGGGTATCGGCGACGAGGGAGCTTCCCATTTGAGTGCTTTGAGTGATCTGGAGCGTCTGCATCTGGAGAAAACCAAGATCACCGACACGGGCCTCGGCCACCTCAAAGGACTTTCCAAATTGGTTTATCTGAATATTTACGGCACCGAAGTTTCCGATGCTGGCTTGGAATCCCTGAAAGGATTGACCAACCTCAAAAACCTGTATGTCTGGCAAACCAAGGTCACCGAAGACGCCGCCAAAGCACTGCAGGCAGCCATGGAAAGCAAGGGCAATGATGCACTGGAAATCAATCTTGGCTGGGAAAAAGAACTCCTGAGCAAAGCCCGTCTCGCCGCTCTGAAAGCCCAGCGTGAAGCTCTTGAATCGGGCGAAACGGAGGAAACAGTCGAAGTGGCCGTCGTAGATGATCCCGACTTCAAGACCCATATTCTGCCCATCTTTCAGGAAAGCTGCGTCAGTTGTCACGGCGAAGATAAGCAAAAAGGCAAACTACGCCTGGATACTTACGAATGGACCATGAAGGGAACTCCGGACGGTCCCGTTGTTGCCGCCGGCGACTTGATCGGAAGCGCATTGTTCCAGCTCATCACCCTTCCGGCTGACGACGACGACATCATGCCACCGAAAGACGGTCCGTTGAGCGAAAACAAAATCGCCCTCATCCGCAACTGGATCTCCAAAGGAGCCAAGGCAGAAGCCGAAGTCAAACCAGCAGAAACCAAAGTGGCAGCCGCTGGCGGTGATGGAGGTGTCTTTGCTGAATACATTCTTCCCGTTTTGAAGGATCGCTGTGTGGATTGCCACGGCGAAGAGAAGCAAAAAGGCAAACTCCGGCTCGACTCTTTGGCTGCGACATTGAAAGGTGCCGGCGACGAGGCAATCGTTGTCAAAGGACAGCCGGACAAAAGCTCTCTTTACACACGCATCGTCCTGCCGGCCGACCACGACGACCGCATGCCTCCAAAAGGAGACTTGCTGAGCAAAGCCCAGACCGACCTCATTAAACTCTGGATCTTGAGCGGAGCGGAATAAGAAATTGTTCACGAAATAGTATTTGAATCAAACGCCTCCAATGTTCCTTGGAGGCGTTTTTTATGAATCATTAAACATTGCAAACAATGAATAGCAGATTAAACAGAGTTCAAACGGGCCTGAGATGCGTCCTCGCAGGCTTGATGGCGGCAGCCTTCATCACACACTTTCATTTCGCCCGAGCCCAATCCACCTCACGTCCCAATGTCATTTTGGTCATCACCGATGACCAAGGTTACGGCGATGTTGGAGCACATGGGAATACGATGATTCAGACGCCCCAGTTGGATAAACTCCATGCACAGAGCGTCCGCCTGACCCAGTTTCATGTGGACCCGACCTGTTCCCCCACCCGTTCGGCACTGATGACCGGACGCTACTCCACGCGCACCGGAGTCTGGCACACCATCCTTGGTCGTTCCATTCTCTACAAAGACGAAATCACCATGGCGGATGTGTTCAAAGCGGGCGGCTACCGCACCGGTATCTTCGGGAAATGGCATCTGGGGGATAATTACCCATCCCGTCCCATGGACCGGGGATTTGATGTTTCGGTGGTGCATGGTGGTGGGGGTGTGACTCAAACACCGGATTACTGGGACAACGATTATTTCGACGACACCTATTTTGGGAGTGGGGACCCGGAAAAATTCGGTGGTTACTGCACTGATGTCTTTTTCCGTGAAGCTTCCAAATTCATTCAATCCGACAGCGACCAACCATTCTTCTGCTACCTGACCACCAACGCGCCGCATGGACCTTTCAACGTATCACAAGCTTACAAGCAACCCTATCTTGACAAGGGAGTGCCCGAACCCATGGCCAGTTTCTACGGCATGATCACCAATATCGATGACAACATGGGACGCCTGACCGCGATGCTGGAGGAGACCGGATTGGACCAGAACACCATCCTGATCTTCATGACGGACAACGGAACCGCGGCAGGTGTGACAGGCAATCCGAAGGAGGAATCAAATGCATGGGCTGGTTTCAACGATGGTATGCGCGGACAAAAAGGATCAGCCTATGAAGGCGGTCATCGCGTTCCGTTTTTCATCCGTTGGCCAAAAGGAAACCTAGGTCAACCCAGAGATGTTTCCAATTTGAGTGCGCACATCGACGTACTCCCAACCCTGGCGGACCTTTGTGAGATCGATTTACCCACAGATCGCCATCTTGACGGCACAAGCCTGGCACCCTTGATCAAGGGGGCTGAAGTCAACTGGCCGAACCGAACCCTGTTCGTTCATTCACAACGCATTGAATACCCTCGCAAATGGAAAACATGTTCCGTCATGACCGAGGAATGGCGACTGATCGACGGCAAGGAATTATATCGAATCGAGGATGACCGCGGACAAACCAAGGACCTCAGCGCGCAATTCCCCGGTGTGGTCGGAAATCTGCGCCATCAATACGAACAATGGTGGACCACTCTGGAACCCCGCTTCGATGATTATCCTTACATCAGCATCGGAAATGACGCCGAAAACCCGGCCAAAATCACCGCCCACGATTGGCACGGACCGGCCGTTCCATGGAACCAACGCATGGTCCGCAACATGCCTCATCACAATGGTTACTGGATGGTCGACGTGGAACAAACCGGATGGTATCGTTTCACCCTCCGCCACTGGCCGGAAGGCACCGGCAAGATCATCGAAGCCAAACAGGCACGATTGAAGATTGCCGATGTGGACAACACCATCGTGCTGACAGATCAGAAGGATCGTGTCATGTTCAACGTCTACCTCCCCAAAGGCAAAACCAAAATGCAAACCTGGCTCACTGACAAAGACAGTGACAAATCCCGTGGAGCCTTTTTTATAGATGCCGAACGATTGAAGTAGCCCCAAGGCTTCAACACAATGGTAGCATAAACATAGAGGCTGGTTCAACCCAGCCTCCAACTCTCACTTCACCGGGAGGTATCCAAGGGTTGCACAAACAACCCAACCGGCCAGGCCTTGATGGTCGCATCATTGGACGCGGTGGCGAGCCACCGGCTGTCCGGACTAAAGGCAAGGGCGCTGATGGAGAGCTGGTGCGCCCGAACTCCCGCAAGTCGTTCGCGCGTGTGAAGGTCCCACAGTTCAATAAACTGTGGGTTGTCGTGCGGAATCGTTGCCAGCAATCGCTTATCCGGACTGAGAGCAACAACCCGGTAGTCAGGGTCGCCCTGTGATTCAGAGGTTCGTAATTCTAATTTGGAAAGTGATTCTCCGTCATCCAAATCCCAATATTGGATGACACCTTTCTGTGTCATGGTAAGGATCCGGTTTGCATTCTCTTGAAGCCAGGCACCTGTCAGCGGCGAATCAAACGCGCTCAATTCCATCAAGTCTTGTCCACTATGTATATCCCAGACACCCAATTTTCTCGAATGCATTGTCATCAGCAACTTTTTGGAGTCCTTGGTGAAGTCCAGGAATTGTCCGAAAACTTTCCATTCCCGGAGAAACTCACCATCACTCACACGAAAAATACGAACCGGTTGTTGCCGACCGCGCATGGCAAGCAACATTCCATCCGGACTGAAGAGAGCTTCATCCACAATTTGCTGGACCATGGGAAATGCCAAGGCACGCTCCTGTTTTGAAACATCGAAAAGAAAGGGACTGGGTGAAACCTTTGCGGTCTGCTGTCCACTCAATGATTGTACACCAGGTCCTTCGCGGTTTCACGGTCATTGCCCTTTTGTCGCGCAAAGGCATAAAGCGGGTACCAATACCGTTCACATAGCAATTGCAACGCGTCCCACCCCTTTGTTTTTTCCGGATCAGATGCCGCCACCACTTGTGACCACAAAGTCGTGGCAAACCAACCCGGAGCTTCACCTGATTCTGATATGCAGGAATCCGCCATGAAGGTCTTAAAAGGATGCGCTTTGCAGATAACCGATCAAATCGGCCAGATCCTGATCGCTCATGGCATCTCCCCAACCTTCCGGCATCAGGGACCTTGTTGCGGGGCTGAGCGAATCAATCTGCTGATTCGGAACAAAGCGATGTTCTCCGGTGGTGGTGGTGATCTCAATGCCATCGGCTGTTTCTTCGCCCAGCAGAACAGTCCACTCGGTTCCATCTTTCATCACCAGCTCATGCGCCAGGTAGGTTTGTTCGATCGCGTCACTTGGATTCAAAATGGCAGTCAATAAAGCCAAACCAGAACGATCGCTCAATGCATTGAGATCCGGTCCCACACGTGCGCCTTCATCACCCAACACATGACAGACACTGCAGTTCTGCTTGAACAATTCCTGACCGTGCGCGGGGTTCTTGGAATGTTTGGCGAGTTGTTCGAATCGTTGTTGGACGGTTTGATCGGAGATACGATTTAACCCAAGACGATTCGAACGTTGATCCAGTGCTTCTTGCACCGCCGCCTTCATCGAAGCGTTCGGCAAATTCCGGAGAGCAATGGTCATCTCTGGTGTCAAGGTGGCATCCACCAGGGGTTGTTCACTCGATTCAAATTGTCCTGTTGCCAAAACCTTCAAGAATCGTCTCGTCCAGGATTCGCGTTTCAACACGATGCCCAGCAACATCCGGCGTTCTTCCAAAGATGCCCGGTTCCAGGAAGCTTCAAGCCAGGCCAAGTCTTCTCCCAGAGACTGTGACCGATTGGAGATTCGCTGTAGAACGGCAGCCTTCAAATCAGGATTCGAACCGGATTGCGGCCCGAACAAAAACTCAAGCCAGGGGTTCCAGTCCTGAACTCCGCCGAGTGTCCACAGGAAATCAAATGAGATGATCCGTTGATCTGAAGAACCGCGTGCATCCAGTAACACAGGAACCATATGCTCCCTCATGATGCCTAAAGACCATCCTTCGTCAGCCTTCACCTGCCCTCCGCCCTTCGCAAATTGCGTCATTAATTCAATTTTACCTAACAGCTTTTGGTCAACATGCCCCGTCTTGCCATTCACATTATTGGCGAGATTCGCAATGCCAGCCTGATCCAATCCCACCCCCTCACGAACGCTGATCCCACCAGGGAACCATCCCGTGTTTACCTGACGCTCCACGCGGGTGGCCTGTTGAATCGCTCCCCCGAGCCATTCGACCTTTTGACGTAATGCCAGCGTTAGCAAGTCATTCAGCAATGGTCCGTCACGGCAAACATCACAGGTCATGGAATGTTTCAACATGGGTTCCAAATGCTCTGCTGTTGAGGTGAGCAGAGCCTCCTTGAAATGAGGACGTCGTTGGTCACGATGCATGGCTTCCACCAACAAGGAACCGCTCCAACCTGAATCAAACGCCCCCAGGGATAAGATTGTTTGGTAACGTACAGATTCCTTTGGATCTTTCACCAATGTTGCGAACACGGTTCCCAATGCCTGTTCTTTACCAGACGTATTTCGGTAGCCTGCCTTTTCAGAAAGCTGCAACGCATTTTGCCTCACTCCTTCATGTCGATCTTTCAAAGCCACCAACAAATCCTCCACATCCAATTTCCCTAATCCATGCAAGGTCCATAACGCATGCAGACGTGCTTTGTCATGATCGGATCTCCGCAACAGGCCTTTGAGAGCGTCCGACTGATCGACTGCCTGCCTGCTGATAAGCAATCGTTGAGCCGTGTCTCGCAACCAACCATTGTCCTCACTCAGCTGATCGGTCCAATCGGAAGTGGTCATGGATGCCATTTTGGGAATGTCTCGCCTGATCGATCCTTTGCGGGAAATCCGATAAATGCGACCTTTGTCCGTACCGGCACGGGTATCCATGTATTGCTCGACATCATCGGGAATCCATTCGGTGTGTTCGATGATCAAGCGGTACATATCGGCAATGTAGACAGCGCCATCCGGTCCGGTTTTGGACATGACAGGGCGAAACCATGGATCCGTGCTGGCGATAAACTCACGTTTTTGTTCCGACTCCGGACGGCTTGCCTTGAAACTCATGCCATCAGGCTCCATTTCAAAATGACGCACCAAATTATGTACGGGCTCACAGACGAACACATGCTGTTTGCCGTCATTGAAAAGCACCGTATCGCGATACATCGACGGTCCACAAGCCGAAGTCACATGCCCTCGCATGCCGATGTCATTAAACCGCTGAAGTGTGGGGGCGATCTGATCGACTTTCTTCACCTCGGGCTCAGTCGCGAGCTGGATTTTGTTGTCTCCCAGATTCACGTGGGACACTCGCCCGGCATAGCGTTCCGGCAGCTGGTAATGCCAGAGCCAATTCGGATTATTGTTCCCAAACCAATTGCCCCAGTCATCGCGCCGGCGACCAAATTGCGTCTGGCCTTCCACCATTTCAAACAAACCATCCACCGGGTTGAAACGAAAATCACGCCGCCGGATATCCCACTCATCCTCACTCCACAGGGATCGAACAACGCCGCTGCTGTCTCCGTTGGCGCCGTGCAACAAATGATCCAGCCCATATACAAATCCGTTGACCAGGTGCTGCTGATTCCACACCCCAAACCCTTCAAACAAACGTCTCACCAGATCCGCTTTGCCGTCACCATCCAAATCGGCAGCAAAGAAAACATGCGGCGCAGCACTGATCCAAAGGCCATTCTCCCAAGGATATATCCCGTTTGGCCACGGGATATGGTCCATAAAGATCACCGCCTCATCGTAGATTCCGTCACCATCCACATCTTCCAAGCGCTTGATCCGTCCCCCGGGAGCCCCGGCTCCATCCAAGCCCATGGGATACCCCCGCATTTCAGCCACCCACAGGAATCCATCGGCAGACCACTCAAAAGCCACAGGATCTTCCACCAAGGGTTCCGAAGCCACACATGTCACTTCAAAGGATTCCCCAACCTGCAGAGAGACCATTGCTTCCGGCAACGATTTGGGCTTGGGACGATTGCCCAGCAGGATCTCCTGAAAGGCCTTGCGCTGCACCAGATCAGGAAGATGTGCGGTATCCTCGTTCTGAACCCAAACATGCCCTTTGGCAAACCATGCGCCGTTATCACGATGGGTTCCTGCTCGCACAAAAGCAGGAATCGCCTCTTCATCCGATCGTTTACCTTCCATGATCAACCTCGACCAGCCTTCTTGAAATCCCAACACCCATTCAGGAATGAAGATATAAGCTGAATATCTTGATTCATCGGATTGGATCAGATCCAACCATCCATCGGAATTGATGTCCACCAACCGGATCCCCATGTCTCTACCCTGACCATCCACAAGATCCAAACCCTCCGGCCAGAAATAAGACATCTCTTCCCATGTCTTACGTTCCTGATCCCATTTCAATACACCATGCTGATCGGGATATGCCACAATCAGTTCATCGACTCCGTCATGATCCACGTCATGCACCAGCACGCCGTCAGTGTTCCGGTGCAACACGGTGGGAACAACCTTACCGTTGCATCGCAGCTCCGAAATCAAACTTCCCACAGGTTCCAGCCCATCCGCCCCATTCAACCAGGCTCCTTCTCCGTTATCATCCCGGTAAAACCATGCGGTTGGCCCGTCCTTCCAGAACACTCCATGCTTGATTCCGGTGGCATGGCTTTCGTTGAGCAACACTGGCAAGGGAGAAGTTTGATCCATAAACTCCCTTTGATCTTCATCCCATAGTCGAACGACCCCGTTGCTTTCCCCGCCCAGAACCACATCCAGGTATCCATCCAGATTGATATCCAGCAGGCGATTGCCGGCATCCTTGCCATCAGGTCGCCGCAGTCCACGACCCAGCAATAGATTTTCACGCAGACGCTCCGCTGCTTCCTTGAAGTTTAAAAACAACACGCGTCGGCCATAGGTTGCATCCGCATAATCGATAAACTCATTGACCTGGTCATTGCGAATCCAACCATGAGGATGGAATACCCAGGTGAACACCCCCTGCTTTTTGACGGTCAAATCCAGAGCACGTTTCCAGTCTTCAACAGTTGCTTCATTGTTCACGCCATGCAGATTCTGAGCCTCCCAATCGCTGGGCGCCATTGCGGGAAATTCCCAGCACACATCATTGATCACGTAAGGGTATGGATAGTTTTCAATGGTGGTGGTGAAAGAAGGAAATGGCACGTACTTGGTGAACCGCTCCTTTCCTTGCGAATCCTTAACGAGATCCCCGGGAAGCTCCGGATCATCGGAAGTCAATAAACACATGACACTTGAGTCGATTTCCAGGAATCCCCCTTCCTCTGATGTGTAAGGAAACATCTCGCTATAAAACCGGGGGCTGGGCGAATTGATCGAATCACAACAGGGCATACGATACGCAACCGTCCGGTTATTCGGAATGCTGTTGAGGAGATTGATGCCTCCAAAGAATGTGTTTTCTGCATGCTTGAAATCACCTTTGGCAAGCAAGGGACAAGGATGGGACAAGGTATGGACTTCCAGAGACAGCCCCTCCTTTAACCACACCTGAAACTGCGGATCTTTCGGGTCAAAGCTGTTGCAATAAATACTCACCGGAGCACGTCCGTCGATGCGTTTGAGGCGATTCAGAATGGGACGCAGGTATTGCTCATACTTTTGAGTCGTCTGCAAGTCATCAATGGCCAAAATGACCACCGCCTCCACACCTTCTTCGTCCACCCACTGAGGAGTGGTCAATTTCGGGTAATCCTTATCCACATAAAAGGGATGATTTGGAGCCAACACCTGCTGACCACCAAGGACCGCGGCGACAAAAATCGAGCACCAAAAAGTCAACAAGGTTCCAAGCATCAACCTACCGAACACATGCGCCGAAATGGAGGAATTCATGACGATATTTAAGACGGATTCAACCATCGAACCAAGTCGAATTTACGGAATCATTACCTTCCGTGTGTCGCATTTGATTGGGGTTGTCTTTTTTCTCGCACAAGGCACAAAGAACCCACGGCCGTCCGACCGTGGGTTTGATTTGTACCTATAAAACTTCGTGACTTCGTGACTTTGCGTGACAAAAAACATCACCCAATCTCCGCCTTATCACGAATGTGAATATAAGCGTGCACGTGGGGAGCGCCCCTGAAATAAATCAACGAGGACGGACCTTCAATCTGCCAGACATCCCAGATGCCATCATTCCCGAGATCCTGGTTTTTATAGAACGCCATATGGAGATGATCAAACCCGGCTTGATCCACCAGCTTCAGCGCCTCGTCGGCATCTTGCTTACGAAATGGCGCCATCACATCGGCCAGCACCTGACGCACCAGGCCCTTCTGATCCCCCATCAGCTCGGTCATGGGAATCCCCGGGAGTCCGGATGTTTTACCCGTTAGTGTCACGGTCTTGGTTCCCTCTTCCTTACGGGACTGTCCCAGCAAAGCCATTTCCCTCTGTTTACCGTTCAGCATCTGGAACACCTCATTTGCGCGTTTGGCCTGATACCAATAGGCATTGCCAGGATGATCCGCTGGTTCGGCGTCTTTGGTGCCAGCCTGATGTCCATAAAAGATCGGACCTCCAAAAGCCGCACCATCCACCGAGTTGCCGTCACAACGCCGGGTCACATGTCTGCCGGTGAGGACAAATTCAAACTTGCTTTCACCCGGTTCACCGAACAGAGCGATGGAAGTATCCTCCAAACCTTCCTCATCGCTATCCCATGCCACCGCGTCGAAAATGGTTTTGGCATACTCTTCACTGTGAATGCCCATAAAAATCTCCCGAATCATGGCTTGTTGATCGGCGGTGAAATGCTCACCAACGCGTGACTTGGTGATATACCAGTTGTTCTGGACCTCGGATCTCAATGGATGGTTGAACGGAAAGCAAATCTGCTGCTTCTGTTTCTCATTCAGGCTACCAAACAAGGTGGCCACGAGTGTTTCAGACGCAGGTTGCTTTGGTTGGTCGGCAGCTTTGGCGAGCGTGTGCACCAATGGATTGGCTGCGGCTGCAGCAACGCCAAGGGAACAGCTGGTCGATTTCAGAAAACGCCGGCGATCCATTATCGATGCCGACTGCAGCCCGGTTTTAGGGTTAGTATTCTGGGAACTCATTCTCTCCTTCTACCTCAATTGAAAGAATCATACCACAAAAAAACGTGCATCCTTCAAGGGAAGTAGCCGACTTCGAAAGAAGGTGGCCGCCTCAGGTTCGAGTTGATCCCTCAGGATTCGGATGCGACACTTTCGCAAGTGCGGCTACGGTGCAGCCGCCTTCACCAGAAAGTGGCAGCCCACTCCAAACCAACAGGCTTATTGGAAGAGAGAGGCTATCCAATCTCTTTCCGGCATGGCATAGGGGCGAAATGTTTCCAGATAGCCTCTCCGTTCATTGTAGAACAAA
>JAQCFT010000125.1 GCA_027619545.1 Verrucomicrobiota bacterium
GTGTCAATGACAATCATTCGCCTCCTCCATCACAAAACCACACGAGCTGTTCCCCCTCAAACCACTTCGTGGCTTTGTGCCTTTGTGTGAAAAAAACATATAGGAAACTCAAACCCTTTAAGCTCGCAAGTTGCCCCGTTTAGCCTTAAACATTCAGGGCATGAGCGAGACACCAGCAGCCCTGTTTCGACGTTTGAAGGGCGCCAAACATTTTTTTCTGATCGCGGGCCCGTGCGTCATTGAGGACGAGGCGGGCTGCCTGGAAATCGGACGACACATGAAAAAGATCTGTGCCGGTCTCGATATCCCCTACGTGTTCAAAGCCAGCTTCGACAAAGCCAACCGCTCCTCCAGTCAATCCTATCGCGGCCCCGGCTTTGAGCATGGATTGGAGATCCTTTCCAAAATCGGTCAGAACCTCAAACTCCCGGTCCTGTCGGACATTCACACCGAACAACAAGCCCTTGCAGCAGGCAAGGTGCTGGACATTCTCCAAATCCCCGCTTTCCTCTGCCGTCAGACCGATTTGCTCCAGGCCGCCGCCTCGACCAAACGCATCATCAACATCAAGAAAGGCCAGTTTCTCAGCCCGAACGACATGCGCAACGTCGTTGACAAAATGAAACAGTTCGGCAACCAGAAACTTCTGCTCACCGAGCGTGGATCGAGTTTCGGCTACAACAATCTGGTGACGGACATGCGTTCGATTCCGATCATGCAGGGATTCGGATGTCCGGTGGTCTTTGACGCGACCCATTCCGTTCAACTACCTGGTGGACAGGGAGACAAATCCGGCGGTCAGGGTGAGTTCGCTCCCGTCCTGGCACGTGCCGCGATGGCGGTTGGCGCCGAGGGATTGTTTGTGGAAACACATCCTGATCCCACAAAATCTCCAAGCGACGGACCGAACATGATCCCCTTGCCTGAAATGAACGCACTCCTGAAGCGACTGTCCAAAATCAAAGCTGCACTGAAATGAGATTCTCAAGAAAAGCCATCAACTCCTCACACAGGCATATTTTGAAAGGAACACACTCCATAAGATTCCATTACTTTTGGATCTGTTTCACACTAGTGACCGGATACGCCGTTCATTCAATTGCACAGGACAACAATCCCTTGCAAGGAACCGTGAAAGGAGGATTCAAGACAACTGTTTCCGATGGCGACAAAGTCAGCGTGGTCTTCCGCGGTGATGAAATCGTCGACAATCGCATCACCGGATTAAGCATACAATTCAACGAGGACACCGAAGAAGCCAAACCCAAATTTTATGCAGAATCACCTTCCTGCGAACGAAGTTCCGGTACGGACGATATTACTTCAACAGATTCCATCAAATTCTGGACAGCCGATAACAGGCTGATAATTGAAGGCATCGGATGGGCCTGGATGAAATCTCAATCTTTACTGATCATCAGCAACAAAGTTTCCACCACCATTCGTAAAGATTATATTGAAGCAAGCCCTTTATCTTCGAAACCACAAGCAACGAGTGGCGGCAAAGGGGTCGTCAACATTCACTCCGATCGATTTACTTTCAATCGCAACACATCCCAGGCAACCTTTTCCAACAACGTCACTGCGGAAGATCCAGACAGACTCGCAATGTCCTGTAATCAACTACGAATCAATTTAGGCGAAGGTTCGGAAGAGTTGAAGGAAGTCATTGCAGAAGGTTCGGTGAGACTGAAACTACTGGATCCAAAACTCGAAGTCGAAGCCCAAAGCGGTCGCGCCATCTATAGTTTCGGCACCGAGAACGAGGGCACGCTCGAACTGCTCGACGCCCCCACATGGTCGGCAACCAGCTACAAAGGCGGAGGGGATCGTATTGTTGTTTCAGACACCGAAGCACAGGGAAACTTTATGGTCCTTGGAAACGCCTTCGCCACTCTTGATCCCGCCAACATCCGCAACCAAACCCTCAAGGACGAAAACACAAAAACATCACTCATTGAAATCACTTCGGATCAATACAACTTCGATGGTGACACAGTGCGGTTCGAAGGATTCGTCAAAGCATCGCAGCAACAAAACTGGACACTCCAATGCGACACACTGACGGCAGGCGTCAACCAGGAGTCCGGTCAAGTCAGGGAAATTGATGCGGGGGGAAATGTCCGGTTGACTCAAGTGCGCCAGGGAAAAACCATGCAATCCAGCGCCGACCAGGCGCTATATCGCCCCCTTCAAGACACCACGGAATCCATTGTATTGACGGGATCGGCCAAGGTGGATACGGGGGAATACCTTGCCCGCGGCCAAATGATTGAATTGGTCCAATCCGGCGAACAACAAACCATCAACGTCACCGGCCTGGCCACACTTGAAATGCCGGTGACGACAGTGATCAGTATTGGCATTCTTGATCTCCCCGAAAACAACAATACAAAAGAAAATTCGGATAAACCTTCCAAACTGAGGGTGACAGCCGACCACTATCAATTTGCCGAACAGAAAGCGGTTTTCGAGAACAACGTCAAAGTTTACTTCGCAGACTCCACCATGGGATGTCAACGGATGGACGTAAAGTTTACTCCGGGCCGAACCGGCATCGAATCTTTGGAAGCCACCGGGAACATCCTGTTTTCTGGAGAAGAAGGACGGATGACCTGCCAAAAAGTAATCGGCTATTTCTCGCAAGACACCCATCAAATGGAACGTCTGGTCGCAACGGAATCGGTCAGACTCACCCATCCCAAGGGCAAGGCCAGAGGCGACAAGGCGACATTCTACCCGCAGACCGCCACCGTGCACCTGACCGGTGATCCTCAGGTCGTCGCGCAAGTGCCATCATCCAAGGGCGGGCGACCAAATTATTTTCATGCCGAGGGAGGAACTCTTTACTGGAATCAGGCCCGAAGCCGGTTCAGCGGCAAAGGAATGACGGTCAAAACTATCGAGAATCCCGACTTGTGGTAATCGCTCGCTGAGGCATGATCGAACACAAAGAAAACATGGACGCACTGGAAAGCGAAACTACCGAAAGCAACGGGACGAATCTGCTCCTGCAG
Source organism: Verrucomicrobiota bacterium (assembly GCA_027619545.1). Lineage (GTDB taxonomy): Bacteria > Verrucomicrobiota > Verrucomicrobiia > Limisphaerales > AAA164-E04 > AAA164-E04. The sequence goes on from JAQCFT010000125.1 coordinate 3,018, forward strand.
ACATCCGAACTGGCCAAAGCCTATAAAGGACGCCGCGTCGTGGATGGCGTATCCATTCACGTCGAAGAAGGTGAAATCGTTGGATTGCTCGGGCCCAACGGCGCGGGCAAAACCACTTCCTTCAACATGGTGGTGGGAGTCGTTCGGCCTGATGATGGAGAAGTTTACTTCCAACAAACGCCTGTCTCCAATCTTGCGATGCACCAACGTGCCCGACTGGGGATGGGATACCTCACGCAGGAACCATCCGTTTTCCGCAAGCTGACCGTTGCCCAGAACATTCTGGCGATTCTGGAAACCTGCAAGCTAACCGCCAGGGAACGAAAGATCCGGCTTCAAGCCCTGCTGGACGAACTGGATTTGGCACGACTTGCCGACAGCAAGGCCTACACCCTGAGCGGAGGAGAAAAGCGTCGCCTGGAAATCACACGCGCATTGGTCACGCACCCAAAACTGTTGTTGCTGGATGAACCCTTCAGCGGCATCGACCCTATCGCGGTGTACGAAGTTCAAAAAATTGTGCGCCGCCTCAAGGAGAAAGGCCTGGGCATTCTGATCACCGATCACAACGTCCGCGAAACCCTCAAACTGGTAGATCGCGCCTACATCATCCATCAGGGAAAGGTACTCTGCCATGGACCCGCCGAGTTTTTGGCGGAAGATCCCCAGGCCAGGGAAATATACCTGGGACCCGACTTTAATTTATGAAAAAAGCAGGAAGCCCAAAAGAACAGTCTGTTGCTGTTGAGGAATTTCTAAAGGAACACAGCGAAGAACTGAAACTAAATCCTATCGGTGAACCAACCGGACTCCATCGGCACATTAAGGAGCCAACTGTCAACCGCCCGGGGTTGGCCCTGGTAGGTTACAAAAAATACTTTGCAAGCAAGCGAGTCCAAGTCTTCGGCAGCGTGGAAACGACCTACCTGCGGTCACTCAACCCCCAGGACCGAGCCGATCTCTACAACTGGATCTTCAAAACACGCATACCCTGCGTCATTTTCTCACGCAATCTGAACCCGGATAAAGCCCTCCTGAGCGCGGCACGTAAAGCCAAAGTTCCCGTGTTCAAAACCCCCCTGATTACCATGCGGTTCATCAACCTTGCAACACTTGCACTGGAGATGATGTTCGCCCCCAAAACAAATGAAATCGGGTGCATGGTCGACATCCTGGGAGTGGGAGTCATCATCCGGGGTGAAAGCGGCATCGGCAAAAGCGAAGCCGTGCTGGCGCTGGTCGAGCGGGGATACAGCCTGGTAGCCGATGACATCACAAAAGTGACCCGCATTGATCATCATTACATCGTCGGTACCAGTGATGAAATGACGCGCAACCTCATGGAAATTCGTGGCATCGGCCTGATCGATGTCGCAGCCATGTTCGGTGTGCGCAGCATCCGCAAGGAAAAACAGGTCAACCTCGTCGTAAACCTTGTGCACTGGGATAAATTGAAGCAAATCGACCGTCTGGGCATCGACAACGAATATGTCGAAATACTCGGAGTCAAAATACCCCACATCACTATTCCGGTCAGCCCGGGACGTGATGTTGCGCGCCTGATCGAAGTCGCAGCGTTCCAGACAAAACTGAAAGCATCTGGTATCAATACGGCCCAAGCCTTGAGCGACCGACTGGTTCGAAAAATGACTCGCAACCGGTCGACTCATGGAGATTAGCGTTAATAGTTAGACCTGACCCCCAATAGATTAAGTTTAAAAAATCGCTGGCTTCGTTCGATATCTCTTGTATAGTTCCGAGCCGAGCACTGCCGCATGGCAAGCGGAGGAGTAATTTAAGAATGCCTCAATCAAATACAGCAGACTCAATCACGAAGGAGCTGGTTGTCCAAAACAAAATGGGCATCCACGCCAGACCCGCAGCCATGTTCGTACGCACTGCCAGCCAGTTCGATGCGGAAATTTTTGTGGAGAAGGACGGCGAACGGGTCAATGGGAAAAGCATCATGGGACTCATGATGTTGGCAGCCGGTCCGGGCAGCAAATTGATCGTGGAGGCCTGCGGCAAGGATGCGGACAAAGCAGTCCAGCAGTTGGAGACCCTTCTGGCCAACAAATTTGACGAGAAATAAGACTCCAGACTGTGGAGCTTGGGCTAAGCCCCCCCATTCGAATCGCTCATTAAAGGGACTCCGCCACTCGCTCGATCGCAAGGGCTCGCCCTGTGGGAATATCCACTTTGATCAAAACCCCACGAAGCATGACATCTTCCTGCGCCACTCCAAACCGTTGGGGTTGATGTGTCAGAAAGCGCTTGATCACCGGATCTATTTCTCGCCCAAGCACACTCGCCTGCGGTCCGGTAAACCCCGCATCACACAGAAAAGCAGTCCCCCCAGGGAAAATCTGTTCATCAGCGGTGGGAACATGAGTGTGAGTCCCAACCACCATGGACACTCGACCATCCAGGAAACGTCCCATGGCGATCTTTTCAGAAGTCGCCTCTGCATGAAAATCCAACACGATGATTGGGGTCAGTTCGCGTATTTCTTCGAGAACAGTTTCCACTGCATGAAACGGATTGTCGAGGTCGGGCATGAAGGTACGCCCCTGAAGATTCATGACCGCTACCTTGGGGCCATTTTCGTTCTGCCAAATGGTCCACCCTTTTCCCGGCGTTCCCGCAGGGTAATTGAGGGGTCTCACAAAAAACGGCTCCTTCTCCAACAATCCAATCACTTCACGCTGGTCCCACAAATGGTCGCCTGTCGTAATCACGTGAACCCCTGCCTCATACAACTCTCTGGCGGTGGCAGGCGTAATTCCCGCCCCACCAGCCGAGTTCTCACCGTTCGCGATCACCATATCCACACCATGCCGCTCAACAATGCGAGGTACACACTCCCGCACCGCTTTTCTTCCCGGTCTCCCTACCACATCACCAATAAACAAAATATTCATGAAATGCAGACTAGGCCCCACGTTAACCGTTTTGCAAGACCGCTCACCACGCATTCACTCTTACACGCCTCACCAAAACATCCATTAATGATGTGTAATTAGTTTACCTTATTAAATATCTTGCAATTTGTCTGCCTCTATGTATATTGGGGCCGCGTAAGGGTCGGAACAGGATTATGTCAGATAATACAACGAATAGATTGCACAATTTTCGATCATCTGACACCACCCCCGCCCCGGAAAAGGGAGCCTGAATATATGCAAATACAGAGTCTGAAAGTTTTTAGTGATCTGGCGGAAACAGAAAGCTTTACCAAAGCTGCACAAATCAATGGCATCACGCAATCAGCGGTCAGTCAGCAAATCGGATCACTTGAAAAGCAGTTCGAAACCTTGTTGATTGAACGTAGCAAAAAGAAATTCCGCCTGACGCGTGAAGGAAATGTGCTGTACGAGTACAGCAAGCAAATCATCCAAACCTACGATTCCCTGCTCAATCACCTACAGGAAATCAAAGATGTCGTGTCAGGAACAATTCGTGTCGCAACCATTTATAGCGTGGGCTTGCACGAGCTGCCGCCCTACATGAAGCGGTTCCTGAAAGAATACCCCACCGTGAATGTGCACGTTGAATACCGCCGCTCCAACCAGGTTTATGATGACGTGCTCAGCAACGTGGTAGACTTGGGCCTCGTCGCCTACCCTATCAAGGATTCACGCCTGGAAATCATCCCCATCCGAAACGACCGTCTGGTCCTGATCTGCCATCCCGACCACGCATGTGCCCAGTCAGATACAATTCAATTATCCAGTCTGGAAGGTTTGAATTTCATTGGATTCGAACCTGACATCCCCACTCGAAAGGGAATTGACAGAATCCTGAAAACATTCGGAGTACAGGTCAATGTTGCGATGGAATTCGACAATATCGAAACCGTCAAGCGAGCGGTCGAAATCGACGCAGGTATTTCCATCGTACCTCTGGGAACTGTCACACAGGAAATCAACAAACAAACCCTCACCTGCTTGGAAATTGCCGACGACACCTTTTACCGACCGCTGGCCGTGGTTTACAAGAAGAGCAAAGTCCTCTCACCTGCCATGAAGGAATTCATGAATATTCTGAAAGAGGATCTGGAAAAGGCATCCAAAAAATGATTGGATCAGAGGCATGCATCAAGATACATGCCCAGCCAAGGTCAAAGTCGCCGTCATCGGTGCCTCCGGCTATTCAGGTGAAGAGCTCGTCAAATTGCTCCTGCTCCACCCTCAAGTGGACCTGACCGCGTTGACCTCTCGTCAATACGAAGGCAAATCTCTTGGGGAAGTTTTCCCAAAATTTGCCAATCTGCCCGGCGCCAAAGAACTCAGCTTTATCGCACCGGACACGGACAAAATACTCGAACTCGCCGAACTCGCCTTTCTGGCCCTCCCCCATGGAGTGGCCGCGGAGTTTGCCGCCCCCCTATGTGCGGGCGGATGTCTGGTTATTGATTTGAGTGCGGATTTCAGAATCCACGATCCTGTGGTATACAAAGAATTTTATGGTGCCGACCACCCTGCCCCGGAACTCCTCGAGCAGGCCGTCTACGGACTCCCCGAATGGCGACGGGATGCCATAAAACAGGCCAAGCTCATCGCCTCGCCCGGATGCTATCCGACCAGCATATTGCTGCCTTGCCTTCCCTTGATCAAAGAAGATCTCATCCAACCCTCCACCATCATCGCCAACTCACTGAGCGGAGTGAGCGGGGCCGGTAGAAAGGCGGACATCCCCTACCTCTATGTCGAATGCAACGAAAGCGTCCGTCCTTACGGTGTGCCCAAGCACCGACATCTGTCCGAAATCGAACAGGAAATCAGCCTGGCAGCGGGATGCAAAACAGTGATCCAGTTCACGCCGCATCTGATCCCTGTCAATCGAGGCATTCTGACCACTCTCACCATGGCACCATCGGAAAAGGCGATGGCGAACAACCATGCTGCTTCCATCATAGAGCAAGTCGATGCATGCCTGAAAAAGGCTTACGAAAACGAACCTTTCGTACGATTGCTCGGAGCCAAAGGACTTCCGGACACCAAACATGTGGTCGGGACCAACAACATCGAGATCGCCTTTCGATACGACGAACGAACCGGACGACTCATTGTGATGAGCGCCGAAGACAATCTGGTCAAAGGAGCGAGCGGACAGGCAATTCAATCGATGAACATCCTGCGGGGTTTTCCTGAAACCACAGGGCTGATGCTTTAACCCGTCTCATCCGCCTCCATCCTGAACAGCTCTTTATGAACAGACACTCCACACTCCAAATCCGAATCTGGCTGGCCCTGATCATATTGCTTCATCTGACAGCAATCAGTCAGGAGACAGCGACAAAAGACACCCCCAACGAACCGCTTGTAGCGACCTTTTCCATCGTGGGATTTGATCCTGAAACCGGTGATCTGGGAGTGGCGGTCCAGAGCAAATTCTTTGGGGTGGGAACCGTCGTCCCCTGGGCAAAGGCGGATGTGGGCGCGGTCGCCACCCAAAGCTATGCCAACATCACCTACGGCTCCGAAGGCATCGCCCTCCTGGAAAAAGGTTTCACCCCAAAAGAAGCCATCGAACACTTGACCAGTCATGACGAAGGCAGCGCGCTCCGGCAAGCGGGCATCGTGGACGCACACGGACGGGCCACATCCTTCACCGGAACCAAATGCAACGATTGGGCTGGGCACGTGGTGGGAGAGCATTTTGCCGCACAAGGCAATCTGCTGGCCGGTCAATCCGTGGTGGAAGACATGGCTTCAGCCTACCGGAAAGCTGCTGACCAACCGGGATCGGAACTGGCCGACTGGCTGATGGCTGCCATGCAGGCCGGACAGGAAGCGGGAGGAGACAAACGTGGCCGCCAATCCGCCGCCTTACTCGTCGTCCGAAAGGACAGTGGCTATGACCGGAAAAACGATCGTTACATCGACTTAAGGGTGGAGGATCATAAGACACCCATCATCGAACTCCAGCGACTTCTCGACATTCACAAACAATTCTACCGCCGGGCACACGCCAACAAACCAAAGCGAAACTGACCGGCACTGCTAAAACCCGTTGCCCAGTCATGCCTCCACATGAACGTTCCATCTTGTTTTCAAAGCAACGCATCCGGAACCTTCCTTCACCTGCGCATTCAACCCAGAGCCAGCCGGGATGACATCGTCGGATTGCACGGAGACGCCCTGAAAGTTCGCATTACGGCCCCACCCGTTGATTCCGCCGCCAACGAGGCGTTGATCAAGTTCCTCGCAAAACAATTGAACCTGCCAAAATCTCGTCTGCAACTCACCAAAGGCCAAACTTCACGCAACAAAACCATTTTCCTGACGAACACCCAAGTCGACGACCTCCCGAAAGAATTTCTGGAACGCTGCGTTTAGAATAGTAAATGATAAATGTAAAACAGTGAATCGTGTTCAAGGTAGATCGGATCAGCCTGTCCCGCGACTGCGTGGATCTCGACGCGCATCCCATCGCAATCATGCTCGACAAAGCCATCCAAAGGGAACCCCATGGCGCAATAGAACTGAAAAACCTTTCAGTCACCTTCCAAAGATGAGAGATCTTTGACAACGGTAAGCTTCCCGAAATGAAAACTGATAGTGAACTGGTTGCCACAAAGGACGCGCCAGGGACGGCACTTTCTACCCGGCCCCACGGTTCCAATTCACCATTCATTTTTTTATGGTCACCTCCACCCGATGCAACATGCCGCGCCACATGCGGACATCCAGATCCGATGGACGAGCGCGCGCAAAGAAATCGGAAAAACGTTCCATCATACCCGTTTCCTGATCTGCGTGTAAAAACCCGGTCGCTTTAAGAACACTTTCCAGGTGGGACTTCATGCCCTCCAACTCGGAAACGGAAGCAAGGTTCATGGAATCCTTTTGAGTGGCGAGATGGGAAGCGCCGGCTGTTGAGTTGCAAAAACGGGACACCTCATAAAGAGTCACCATCACCGCATGAGAAAGGTTCAACGAAGAAACTTCTCCAAATGTAGGTATATGAAGCAGCATGGTACACAACGCCAATTCCTCATTGGTCAGACCACTGCTTTCGCGTCCGAACATAAAACCGATCTTGCGTGCATCGACCGGGACATGCGATTCCAATTCAGGCAGAGCACACCCACGACACTGACGGGAACGCAATCGGGCGGTTGTACCAAACAGCGCCTGCAAATCTGCCACGGCATCTTCGGGAGACTCGAACACTTTCGCATCTAAGAGCAACCTTTCCGCATGCGCGGCCCGCTCTCTCGCTTCTGGACACAGCGGATCCTTGGGACGCACCAACCTTAGATCGTCAACCCCCATGTTGCCCATGGCACGCGCCACCGCACCGATATTTCCCGGGTGAGAAGGTTCGACGAGAATGACGCTGATATCTTGTGCACGAAGTACGGATCTCATCCCAAGATCCTGCAGGGATTCCGGGGAGCAGGCCAGCGTTAAGGCATTTTTCGGCTTGCTTTTTGGATCTTTTTGCAGCAGCTTTTCACCCAACGCTCGTTATCAGTAGAGAGCTTACTGCTTCCACTCAGCAAAGAATGCTTAGAGACCAGGGGGCAGCGTGAAGGGACCAGAGAGTCGCTTACACGAATTTTTGTTGAAGCAGAACTGAGCAAACCCGCCAAGGCTTTCCTCATCGTGCATGCATCGATTCAGAGCTCGTCTGTGATGCGACCCCACACGGGGCCGGGCTGAAAATGTACGCACTCGATTATGTCATTCGAAAAACTGAATCTGGACGAACGCCTCCTGAAGGCAGTTGAAGCCTGTGGCTTCGAAACACCCACCCCCATCCAAGCAAAGGCCATTCCGATCATTTTGGAAGGTGGAGATGTGATGGGATCCGCGCAGACTGGAACAGGAAAGACAGCAGCCTTTGTGTTGCCGATCCTGCACCAACTGATCACAAGAAAACCCGTTAAAAAAAGCGTCGGCCCACGTTGTCTCGTGGTGGCTCCCACACGGGAACTGGCGCAACAAGTAGAAAAAGACGCCACCGCTTTCAGCAAATTCATCAAGTTCACGCAAGGCTCCGTGGTGGGGGGCGTTTCCTACGGACCACAACTTCAAATATTGAAACGCCCGCTGGATCTGCTCATCGCCACACCGGGACGTTTACTGGATCATATGGGGCAGGGTCGCATTGATTTTTCCCGTCTGGAATTCCTGGTCCTCGACGAAGCCGACCGCATGCTGGACATGGGTTTCATTGGGGACATCCGAAAAATCGTCGCTGCCGTCCCGGAAAAAAGGCAGACACTGTTGTTTTCCGCCACCCTGGAGGGACCGGTCCTGCGTATGGCCCAGACCATCCTCAAAGACCCAGAATCCATCCAACTGACAACCAATCAAAAGAGCCACGATCAAATCGATCAAAGGATCCATTGGGCGGACGACGTATCACACAAACACAATTTGCTGGCCCACTACGTCCAGACAGAAGACGTCAGTCAGGCCGTTATCTTCACTTCCACAAAACGTGGTGCCGATGAACTCGTATTGCAGTTGAATCGCAAAGGCCAACAAGCCGCCGTGCTTCACGGAGACCTTCGCATGACAGCGCGCAAGAAGACCATGGACGAGATGCATCACGGGAAGATCAAGCTGCTGGTGGCGACCGATATTGCCGCCCGTGGATTGGACTTCAAGAACATCAGCCACGTTTTTAACTTTGACCTCCCCAACACAGCCGAAGATTACATTCACCGCATCGGCAGAACAGGTCGCGCCTCCGCCTGCGGAACGGCCATTTCATTGGTGTGCCGCAAGGATTGGGATTATCTGGTCAGCATCGAACGTTTGACCGGTTCGAAGTTGAAGCGTGACCTGATTCCCGGACTGGAGCCACGTTCAAAAGAACCTAAGACACGCTCCACCCTGGGAAATGCGGGTCGTTCATGGAAACCACGCCGCCGAGGAGTGCCCAGGCGTCGCGTGCGTTGATCACCCTGTCCCATCCACGCCTCCCGTTGTTTCACTCAAAAATCCCGTTTGATCTTTCAACCATCCAACGGCATAAGTAACCGACATGCATCATTTCAAATACACGAAAGGACAACTGTTTTGCGAGGATGTTTCTGTGGACGCACTGGTCCGGGAACATGGCAGCCCACTGTACGTCTATTCCAGCCAGACCCTGGTGGATCATCTGTCCAGATTGAACGGAGCGCTTTCCGATCTCGACCACATGGTCTGCTACGCGGTCAAGGCCAACTCCAACATCGGCATCCTCAGCACGCTGGCCGAACAAGGCAGCGGATTTGACATCGTCAGTGAGGGGGAATTGATGCGTGTGTTGGCGGCGGGAGGCAAGGCCGAGCGCTGTGTGTTCGCAGGTGTGGGAAAGTCTGAACACGAAATTGAATTTGCCCTGCGCAAGGGAATTTATTCCTTCAACGTCGAAAGCATCGCGGAACTGGACCGCATTGACCGCGTTGCTGGGCGTTTGAAAAAGAAGGCCCCCGTCTCCGTGCGCGTGAACCCGAACGTGGACGCCCAAACTCACGCCAAAATCACGACCGGCACGTACGAAAACATCTTGGGCAATCTTACGGCAGAGATCGGAGACCTCTACAGGAAAATTTCCAGCAGG
>JAQCFT010000126.1 GCA_027619545.1 Verrucomicrobiota bacterium
GTCTAGTAAAAAGTGATTCTGTTCACCATCAACAAGAAAGGCTTGCTGAGAAAAAAGCCGTGCCATCCTGTATCACCCTGCAAGAAAAGAAATTGCTTTCGATACAATTCCACTTACGCTTCCTGGAACCTCTTAAATTAAGCCAGACCTCATGCGTGCCTCCATCCAAACACAACGAATCATCCGCCCCATGAACCGCGGTTTCACCCTGATCGAACTGTTGGTGGTCATCGCCATCATTGCCATCCTGGCGGGTATGCTGCTTCCCGCGTTGTCGAAAGCCAAATCCAAGGCCAAGGCGGCGCTTTGCCTCAGCAACCTGCGACAGATAACATTGGCCACACGTTTTTATGCGGATGACAACAATGACCATGTTCCGCCAGTGGCTCATGCCGTGGGAGAATATTGGTTTCACCAGATCGCCCCTTACATGGGAGCCGATGATTACAAGAAAAACCCGCACGAACTGGCCGATGGGGTAATGCGCATCCTTACCTGCCCCTCCACCAAAAGTGCCAAACCCGATCCCAAACCCAGTGATAGCTGGTGGGGCACCGCGACCACCACCTGGCGTTCCCTGCAGTCGGAAGGGAGTTACGGTATGAACCTGTGGCTGGACAACCAGGGAGTATACATCAACGACTTCCCGGCGGACCATTACTATAGCCAATATTCGACGGCACCTGCCGAAGTTCCGGCGTATGGCGATTCCGTCTGGGTAGGCTCCTGGCCCGACGGCGGCGACACCATGCCGGGCGACTTGAAAGGTGACGGCTACGGCAACGGCAGCTTTCCCCACAGTAAAGGACGATTCATGGGACGTTTTGCTCTGGAACGTCATGGGAACGGGATCAATGTGGGTTTTGTGGACGGACATACCGAACGAGTCTCGGTCCAAGGACTCTGGATGCTGAATTGGCACAAGGAAAACGTTCCGAACCCAAACATCGAATTGCGCTAGTCATCCGCCCGGTTTCGGGCTATAAGGTTCGCATGTATTCACAAGTCAACATGCGTCTTATTGGAACACTTTTGGTGACTGCTTCTCTGTGCCTGAATTCACTAAGAGGCGAGGAAGATCCCTTCGTTAAAATCGATCCCCCGGCATTGACCGGCAGCTGGGATTGCACCGTGCAGGATGGTGATCTGACCTATCCTTCCTGGTTTCATGTGGAGTTGTCCGGTTACCGCACGCTGGTCGGATCCTACGTCGGCCAGTTTGGCAGCGCCCGCCCCATCTCAAACGTCGCCTTCAACGCCGAAACCGGCGGATTTCGATTTGAACTGCCACCCCAATGGGAAAAGCGCACCAAGAACGTGGTGGTCGAAGGCACCCTGAAAGATGGTTCCATCAAAGGCGTCACCTTCAACGACGAAGGCAAAGTCATTTCATTTCAAGCCAATCGGGCCCCATCATTGGAACGCGAAGGCAAAACCAAGTGGGGGAAAACCATCAAGCTTTTCAATGGCGAAAATCTCAACGGTTGGATTCCACGCCATGCCGACATCCCCAATGGTTGGGTGGTCAGGGATGGATTGCTGATCAACGAAACACCCGGTAACGACATCATGACCAAAAAGAAATTCACCGATTTCAAATTGGAAGCGGAATTTCGCTATCCGGAGGGAAGTAATAGCGGCATCTACCTGCGAGGCCGTCATGAAGTTCAAATCGAAGACAATTACGGAATGGAAATCAACAGCCATCGCATCGGGGGCGTATACGGCTTCCTGACTCCCTATCTGAACGCCGCAAAGAAACCGGGCAAATGGCAGCGCCTGGAAATCACGTTGATCGGCCGCTTGGTAACCATCGAGCTGAACGGCAAGAAAATCATCGAACGTCAAAATATCCCCGGCATCACCAGTGGCGCCTTGGATAGTGACGAAGGCGCACCCGGCCCCATTCTGGTGCAGGGGGATCATGGACCGGTCGAGTTCCGCAAGTTGGAACTCACCCCGGCCAAATAAATTAAGCCTGTTTATTTGTTGAACCGCACCACCGCAGTGGCGGGATCTTCGAGATGGCGCAGATTGACGCAAATGATGAGTTTCATCTTTTGTATTCACCCATGCAAAATGAATCGCCGCGCATGTGCGATGGATATTGCGGTTGACTGGACTTGAAAGCGGAAAAGGAAGGCGAACAACTCATGGCATCACAACCAACACACTCCAAGCCTCTCGAGTCCGCCGTCCTGCCTCCGGCGAATCTGGTTCCGGAATCCCTTGGCTTTGTTCATCTAGGTCGCCGGATCATTCGATCACTGGAAACACTGCACGAATTGATCGCCTTCACCTTGATCACTCTCAGTGTCACGGTCTTCAAAATTGGCAGATCCCGGTCGGTGGTGCACCCACTGATCCGACGGCAGATATTTCAGGCAGGCATCCGATTGCTCCCCTTGGTAAGCCTGGTTGCCTTGATCACCGGATTCATTGTCGTCGGCCAGATGATTTCCCTTTTCAGCATGGTCGGTGCTGGACGCTACACCGGACTGGTGATGGTCATCGCGGTGTTTCGAGAACTCGGCCCACTGATGACCGCCATGATGGTACTGGCGCGTGTCGGCACTTCAACGGTAATTGATCTGGGCACCAAGCGCGCTTTGGGCGAGGTGGAAGCCATGGAAGCCCTGGGTATTGATTCGATCCACTACCTGGTGGTTCCACGCGTGCTCGGTCTGGCCTTGTCGATTGTTTCACTCACCATTTATTTCATCATCATCTCGATGGTCAGCGCGTATTTCTTTGTATTCCTCCAGGACATTCCGATGAAACCACTGGCATTCGTCAACCAAATCACCGAAGCGCTCCACATTTCCGATTTTCTGGTATTGATTCTGAAATCCTGTTTCTTCGGAGGTGTCATCGCAGTAGTGACCTGTTACGAAGGATTGGCACGTCCGATCCGACTGGAACAAATCTCAGTTGCGGCCACCCGGGCGGTGATGAAAGCCATCATCTTGTGCGGTTTGTTGGATGCGGTGTTTCTTCTCTATTGGATGATATGACGGTATCCTATCCATCAATCGACGAGAAGGACATCCTCATTGAACTGAGAGACGTCACCGTTCGTTCAGTCACCCAGCCGCATTTGGATTGGATCCGCAACTGGGACTGGACCATTAAAAGTGGAGAGCGATGGCTTGTGGGAGCCAAACCGGATTCCGGCAAAACATCACTTTTGTCCGTAGCTGCAGGACTCGTGCACGCACACCAGGGAACCGTTCGCATCTTCGATCGCGAAGTCCAAGATCTGGAACCGGAATCATGGCTGGACGAAAAACTGCGCATGGGGATGGTCTTTGAAGACGGAGGCAAGGTGTTTCAGGAACTGACTGTCTTTGAAAATCTCATGTTGCCTCTCAATTACCACGAACGATTGACGCCTGATGAAAGAAGGGCCCATGTCCAATCCATCCTGGAAAGCACAGAGATGGATCATATCGCAGGGCGATCAGCCGCTGGGTTAAGCCGAAATTGGAAACAACGACTGGGACTGGCACGTGCGCTGGTGTTGCAACCGGAAGTCCTCTTTCTTGACAATCCTCTGGGAGCAGTGGACGCCCATCATGGCCTGTGGTGGTTGAAATTTCTGGATCGTCTTATGACCGGGCGGTGGGAGTGGCAACCCAAGGCGCTGGTGGTCTCGGCGAATGATCTGACACCCTGGATGTCACGCATCAATCGCCTGGCCTTGATAAATGACAAAAATTGGGTAGAGATAGATCCGGGCGACCGAAACACTCTCGAAAGCGATCCATTGATCCAGTCGCTCATGACAGCAAAAATATAGAAACCAAGAAAGCATCATGCCACTACAAGACCTGACACCCCAGATTCGCACTCGGCTCAACCGGGCCGAACGATTCGTCGGACTTTTTGTCGGGCTTGCGCTAATGGGATTGATTGGCGCATTTGGATATTTCATTTTTCATACAGCCAAACAAAAAGGGTGGTTTCTGACACAGGCGCGTTATTTTACCTATCTTCAAAGCGCTAATGGTATTTCCTTGGGAGACAAGGTCAAACTTATGGGTTTTGAAGTAGGGGAGATCACATCGATCGAAGCCATGCCGGCAAGTGATTGGCTTTATAACGTTTATGTGGAATTCGTGGTGCGCAGTCCCTACCACGGTTATCTTTGGAAGGATTCCACCGTTAAGTTTGTGTCAGGAGATTTTCTAGGTAACCGCTATTTGGAGGTCACCAAGGGCTATGACGGAGAAGTTCTCTATAAGGAAGAAAACGGCAAAATTGTAGAATGGTGGGACGGAACAGAATACCTTCCATTCGAAAAGACCACGAAACCGGTCTGGATCCGAGCTATCGAATCCAATGGGCTGAACAATCAGATCGAAGACATCCTGAAAGTGGTTCAGGAACACCTTCCTAACGTTTTTGCGCTCACAAACCAGCTGTCCATGACGCTCGACCACGCGAATCAGATGAGCACCAACGTCAACAACCTGCTCATCGAAACTCAGGCGGCCTCAAAGAACCTCGTAACCATCACTGAAAACCTGAAGGATCCGAATGGTTCATTGGGACGCTGGTTGTTACCCGAGGATTTGAATCAGGACATTCATCACACCCTGCTTTCCGTGACAAACACCCTCAGTTCAGCCGACACGAATATGACTCTTGCGGTGTCCAGCCTGAATATCAGCCTGAACCAACTCGCCACTCTCACCAGCAACTTCAACGCTCAGGTCCAGGCAAACACCAATATCCTTGGTGAAATATCTTCTCTAGTGGTCACCGCCAACGATTTCATGGAAAGCCTGCGTGATCACTGGCTGCTTCGATCTGCCTTCAAAGAAGACAAAAAGAAAAAGTAATCTGAACCGGGTTCGCAGAGCATTCCCCCAACGCAATCACCAGGTAGCTCGGGTCGTCTCGACGCGAATCCTCAGGGCATCCATGTTACTCACTCATCTTCCAAAGGAACACCCAAGGATTCCCAAAAACCCACAACCACATCTCATCCGCCGGCGGGTTGAGTTGGGGTGTTGGATGCCCTGGCGTCTTCCTTCTCACGTCTTTTGCAGACATGATCGCCACAAGGGTTGCGCGGCGGGACGCCACACTCTACCTTTGTGCTGTCATCGGGCGATGATCAGGCGGTTGTCCAGGGTCCATACATATATACGACTGGTCAGCGTTGGACTGACATTTGCCGAGTCCTGCATGACGATCCACCCCCGGATGTTTTCAGACTCCATACTCTCGAGCAACGCCGGATCTATTCCTGGTTCCAGACCAGGATCCAGGACCAGGATTTCAATGAAGTTGTGATGCCCCGGATAGTAAGTTTGCGAAAAGGTCGAACTCAGGGAAAATTCACCGTAACCTGCAAAATCCAACAGAATATCCTCCCACTCCTGCAACACGGGTGTTTTGAGAATCCAAGGAGTCTCACCTCGAATTTTGTACGAGCCAATGTAAAAATCACTAGTTACAGACAACCCACTTGATTTCGAATTGACGTTGCGCTTCCACGAAAAGTTTGGGAATCCACCGCCCAAGTTGACTGGATCTATGTCAGCCAAAGTGACCGAATCCTCGTGTGTGGTCCCGAAGTTTTCTCTGAACAAATCTATTTTCGGTTGAGCCGTGGCGTAACGGGCCGTCAACTCAATCTCGGCATCTCCAAGATTGAGGAACGGCGTGGTGCGTCGGCGAAGGTCGTAGAGAAAATTGAAGTGTAACTGGTAGTCCACTCGCAAAGCATCTTCGCCCCAATACCAATCCACTTTCAAATCACGGCCGGACATGGTCACCTCAGCACCCGGAAGGTCGCTCATCAATCCGTCATAATGAACGATCTTCCGGTTATGAACAAATTCCAGATCCACGTTCAAAAGGCCCGCAGGGTCATCCGGCAATTCATCCCCCACCAGCCCCCAACTATGAAACTTCCACACCGACTTCAGGCGGTGACGCGCCATCATGTCACCGAACTCACCCTGCACCACCTCAAACGCATCCACATCGCTGAATGCAATGGGCAATGCCACCCCATCTAATGGTGAGACGGGAATCGCGCGAATCTGTTTCAACACGATGTTTCCGGGAGCCATTTTTTTGTATTCGAAATCCAGCAGCACTTCGGTTTTTGATTCAAAGTGATCCAGGTAAGCCCCGGACGCCTGAAGCATGAGTTCCGTGAGCAAACGGTAATCATCATGCCATTCCATAACCGTCGCCCCCAACTGCACCAAAGCGCTCCCCTGCACCAGTTCAAACTCCATTTCAACGGCGTTTGAAATTCCCACTCGCACGATCTCGGGCAGAGCAGAACGATCCGGATTAGCCACGGAGACGGCCTCTTTTTGAGTGACGAGACTCCCTTCGACCAATACCGGCACACCATTCTCCCCGCGAGACACGCGCAAGGTAGCAACACCGTTCGCCCATTCGCCTTCATCTGGAAAACTGTGGTGAGCCAGGACAGCCATTCCGACCTCGCTCTCCTCCACGCCACGTCTCAGACGTTCAATGAAGGCGTTCTCATTGTAGAAACTCGCATACACTTTTTGGATGGCACGAAACACGCCTCGTTCCTTGTCCTTCGTTGGATCACAGTTACTGGGCCCCTCAGTATCCTCGTCCAAATCATCCGCCACGCAGCCACTGAAACTGTCATATAATCCCGCGCCGACAAATTGCTCACTGTCCTCCACATTGGTGGAACTGCGAAAACGGATTTTTTGATCACTGCTCATCGTTGACAGAGCATTCAGAATGGCTGTTTGCTGATCGGCGCTGAATCGGGCTTTCTTTTCGATCAAATCACGTATCTCTCCCAAAACAACCGCCAGCTCTCCCGGATTCTGAAGCGGAAATTGGAAACCCATTAATTTGGCATCAATGGTTGCCTTCAGGGATTCACCGCTTGCGAGGAGTTGCGACATGAAATCGTTCCACAGATCAAAAGTAAACGCAACCGCTTCCCCCGGGGAATGATCCGGTATGGATCTGAGCAAAAGGCCAAGATTCGCCGCCTTGCCCCCGACTTTCCCGATGTCCCCGGGACTTAACTCGGAAACGGGCAAAGCTATTTCGCCTGCCGATTGAACCGGAGTGTAGGCAAGAGGAGGCAACCGTTTCAAATCAAGTAATTGTGTCTTCTGATCCTCGCTCAATTGATTCCCAACTTTAAGTATTCGCACGTCCACACTCTTTTCATTCCGGCCGGCGATCAACAAGACATCCTCACCGACCCATTGCCTGATCTGAACCTGACGCGCGGTGTCAGCCAGGTATGCAAACGGCACACCAAATGATTGAGCCAAGATGGCGACATGCGAATTGGGGGTTGCCGGAGAAAGGGACAGGATGCCGGACACAGGTGGCACCTCTGCCGGAACATCATCGAGCACCAAAATGTCCGACGTTTTCAAATCACCGTTATCAAAAGCCTCCTCAAGATCTCCGGATGCCAGATATACCAATCTTCCCAAGGCCCAACCTTCGGCATAAAGCCCGTCCTGCGTCACCCAACGGGCCGGCGAGTCGACGACAACGCCGTTTGATACAAAAAGATCTGCAGCCGCACGAGTGGCTGCTGCCTGCTCGAAGGTCGGCATGTAAATCAAGCGAACACCTTCACCCAGCCGCACACGCATGGCCACCAGGTCCAGCCATTCAAGGACGGACTCCACAGGAAACGCTTCCCGACCGACAAACTGCACACCGACTTCCCGAATGGATGGATCATCCGGAAACAACAAGGCCCCCAGCAACAACTCCTGAGTATCGGGCATCAAAGTCACCCGCTCAAACTCACCGGGTTCCATTTCGGCATAGGATGGCAGATGGGCTTTTGCAAAATCATAGTGAAAGGGAAATGTCCGGCTGTCCTGAAAATAAATGTGCCCGCCCCGATCCAATGCCATCGCAAATTTCACCCACCCCAAATCACCGGCATGACGCGGCAAAGCCAGGAAAGGGGAGACATCCGGCCCCAATTGATTGGTCCAGTCAGAAGCCCGATCATCGGATGTTAAGCGAAAGAACCGTTGTTTCTGATTCCTTGCCTGAAGATCGGCATACGTATCGAAAGCTCCCCATGACCTGGCCCAATCCTGCCAGCTTTGCAGATCAACGGAGGATTCAAGCAGATAGTTTTTAACGTCGCCTCCTTCCTGATGAATGGTAATGGAGGCGTCATCAGGGCCAGGGTGAATGCGGAGCAATGGGGCTTTTTGAGCGAACAGAGCGGGCAAACAGACCAACCAAAGGTATCCAAAAATTCCAACGTGATGATGAAGTAAAAAATAACGATTCATTTAACTGTATTAGCAAACCAATACAGCCAACAGCATCGGTTGTCAAGCGGCGGAACTTAATGCATCGGTGGGTGGATGGGATGAGTTGTCTTTGGCAGCCGAAGATTTGAGTGTGAAGAAGAAGGTGGATCCTTTTCCCAACTCGCTTTCAACCCATACACGCCCTCCCAGAGTTTGGGCAATGTGCTTGACGATGGACAATCCGAGCCCGGTGCCTCCCTGTGATCGCGAACGCGCTTTGTCGACTCTGAAGAACCGTTCAAAAATGCGGTCCGTTGCTTCTGAAGGAATACCCGGACCGTCATCTGAAATACTGACGCAGACCTGATCGGCACCGTTGCGCATCGCCCGAACCTCCACCTTGCCACCTGACTTTCCATACTTCACTGCATTGTCGATGAGGTTCAGCAGAATTTGCTCCAGGAGGTCGGCATCGGCTTTGACGAACATGTCCTTGGGCACGGAATAACTGACTTCGATATTCCTTTTCTCCGCGCTGCGTTGGAGATCCCCCACCACACGGGAAATTTCAAGACAAAGTCGCAGTTCCCGAAGATTGACGGTTGCCTGTCCGGATTCCAACTTTGAAATGGTCAAGAGGTCTTCGATCAGAAGAGCCAGTCGATCGGAATGCTTCTGCACTTTGCCAAGAAAACTGGTCAATGTTTCTTGATCCATGGAGGGATGGTCAATCACTGTTTCGACAAAGCCTTTGATCATGGAAAGCGGTGTTCTCAACTCATGACTCACGTTGGCCACGAAATCTCGCCGGGCGCTTTCCAGTTCTTTCAGGCGGGTAAAATCATGGAATATCAAGAGGACGCCTTCCGGTTTGCCGGATGCATCGTGCACGACCACGGCATTGAGCATGAGGTGTTTGGATTCCAGTGCAGATGGATTCAATTCCACTCCCATGGTGCGGCCATTTTTGACGGTTCGCTCAAACACTTCATGCACCTCATGCAGACGAAGGGCTTCCAGTAATGTGATCCCATCAGGCACATTCTCCGGAATACGAAACAATTGCCGGATGGCCCGATTCATAAACACCACCTTTCCTGATAACTCGCAAAGCATGACCCCTTCTGCCATGGCGTCGAACACGGCATCGCGATGATGCTCCATGTCGGCCCGGGTGGATACCAACTGTTCCCGGAGCATGGCCGCTTTTTCCTGGGAGGATTTTCCTTCCCTGCGAATGCGCACAATCAAAGCACCCCACAATCCGGAAACAACCAACGCCGTCAGGGCCGCTACTGCAAATATCTGAAAACCACTCACTCCTGTTATTCGTCTGGATTGAACGTACCTGTTTCAATCGGTCGGTTCGACAAGTCGATATCCCACGCCTCTGACCGTTCCGATGTGGTTGGAAGCTTTTCCCAGTTTTTCACGCAGCCGTCGAACGTGGGTATCAACAGTACGTGTATCAATCAATTGATCGTATCCCCACACGTCCTGCAACAACTGGTCTCTGGACTGAACACGGCCTTTACGTTCCATCAGAATCTGAAGGAGCCGAAACTCTGTGGGTGTCAGATCGACCACCTTACCCTCGACTCTGGCTTCGTGGCAGGGGATATTGATTTCCAAATCCCGCACCTGCAATCGCTCCACCTCGCCTTCTGGTTCATCCTGGCGTTTGAGCAGATTTCGTATGCGCAGGATGAGCTCACGCGGACTGAATGGCTTGGTCACATAATCGTCCGCGCCAAATTCAAGCCCCAATACCCTGTCAATTTCCGAAGCTTTGGCGGTTAACATCACCACCGGCAGTTTCGCGGTGGCAGGATCACGGCGTAAGATCTTGCAAACTTCCAGGCCGTCAATCTCTGGTAACATCACGTCCAGCAGAATCAAATCCGGCGAAAATTTACGCGCTTTCAACAAAGCCTCCTCACCATCTTCGGCCGTAATCACATCGTAACCTGACGCCTTCAAATTGAAACGAATCAACTCAATGGCATCGGGCTCATCGTCCACAACTAGTATTCTTGCACTCACCGACTGTAAACTGCCACCGACGCGGTGGCCCTAAGGTGACGGAATTGTAACAAATGCGAAACATTAAATCCATTCAAGAAATCTGGACGAATGATGCAGTCCAGCTATAATCCTCTCCATGAATCCCCGTCCCAACATGAATCGTCGCCGTTTTCTGGCATCGAGTGCACTGGCCGGAACCACTCTGGCCTTTCCGTGGATCTC
Organism: Verrucomicrobiota bacterium; assembly: GCA_027619545.1. Classification (GTDB taxonomy): domain Bacteria; phylum Verrucomicrobiota; class Verrucomicrobiia; order Limisphaerales; family AAA164-E04; genus AAA164-E04. The sequence continues at coordinate 10,506 of JAQCFT010000126.1, forward strand.
CGTTCGCAATGTTTTAGGCGCCAACAACAGGCTCAACATCGCGGCCATCGGAGCCGGAGGCAAAGGGGGTGTGGATATTGGTTATTGTGCGGGCGAAAACGTGGTGGCGTTGTGCGACGTGGACACCAACAAGGCGGCGGGAAGCATCAAAAAGTTCTCCAAAGCCAAGGTTTATCAGGATTTTCGGAACATGCTGGAGAAGGAGGAGAAGCACATCGATGCCGTCACCATTTCGACTCCGGACCACACCCATGCCCACCCCGCCATCCTGGCCATGAAAGCCGGCAAGCACGTATATTGCCAGAAACCACTTACACATACGGTCGAGGAAGCGCGCATTCTGACACGCATCGCCAAGGAAACCGGCGTGGTCACCCAAATGGGAAATCAGGGACATTGTCATTCCGACAGCCGACGGTTGGTTGAATTGATCCGGGCCGGTGTGATAGGAGAGGTCAAAGAAGCTCATATCTGGACCGATCGCCCCATCTGGCCACAAGGACTGACACGCCCCGCGGAAGTTCAGACACCACCCGACACAATCGATTGGGATCTGTGGCTCGGACCGGCACCGGAACGTCCTTACCATGCTTCCTATGCTCCTTTCAACTGGCGTGGTTGGTGGGATTTTGGCACCGGAGCGCTCGGAGACATGGGATGCCATAACATGGACGTGGCCTTTTTCGCTCTGGATCTGAAAAACCCGACCGAAATTTCAGGCGAGGGCGAGGGCATGACAGAGGAATCTCCCCCCAGATCCGCGACGGTTCACTGGAAATTCCCGGCCAACAAAGACCGGGGGCCAGTCGAATTAACCTGGTATGACGGCGGTCGCAAACCGGATCCATCACTGGTTTCATTGAAGGAACTCCCGGGCAACGGGTGCATTTTGATGGGCACCAAGGACACCATGTATGTCCCAAGCTACTGGGGTGATGCCAACTTTTTATCCGGCGCCAAGACGAGTGATTTTGATCAAATCGACGCCACATTGCCCCGATGGCCGGGTGGCGCTCAGGACAACGACAAAGCCCATCATCACGAATGGATAGCAGCATGCAAAGGGGAAGCCAGAGCTCTTTCCCACTTCGATTATGCAGGTCCCATGACCGAAGCCGTACTGCTGGGGAATGTGGCGTTGAGAGCCGGCAAAAAAGTGGAATGGGATGCACACCGAATGAAGATCACCAACGATCCCCACGCAAACCAATACATTTACAAAGCTTATCGCAAAGGATGGGAATTACCGTTGTAACTCCTAGAAAATGTTAAGGTAATACTTGATGAACAAGGCGATCAACAAAACCGCCACGATGGTCCATGCCCATTGCATGGGGGATTTTCGTCGGGATTTTCCGCCCCCAAGCTCTTCATCAACAAACGAATCGTAATCGAAGGCATCATCGTAATCCACGTCGATCCGCTCGTACTTTGCCTTTTCCGACCAACCTGTTTCTTCGCAGGAGCCACACTGTGGACAAGCCTTGGCATCCGAAGGAACCTCCGCGCCACAGTTTGGACAATAGCCGTCTTGAGCAGACATGGTGGAATGTTTTCCGAGCAGTGGATCACCCGCCAACGCCGGCGTACTCGATGTCAGTCGTTAGATGAATGCCCATTAAAAGGTAATCATGATGTTTACCCTGCATGTCCATGACGTACTTGGGAAAGCAGGCCAGATCACTGAACCCCAATATGGCAAAGACACGCATGGCTCTTTGCTGCTCAGCCACAAACTCCGCTTCCAATTTTTCCAATCCGAGCTGGCGTGAGACACCAATGATCTCACCGCCAAGGGCATAGGCCAGTCCACGACGGCGGAAATCGACATGCACAAAAACACTGATCCGACCAATATGCCGCTTCCAACCGTATCCATTCTGATGAAGGGTGCAAGAAGCCAGAATCCGGCCCTCACTG
>JAQCFT010000127.1 GCA_027619545.1 Verrucomicrobiota bacterium
TGAAAACGACTGAACGTAGCGACTTGGTCGTGCCACTTGACAGGGCGATCCATGTCTGACCACCGTTAGTTGTCTTGAAAATACCCCCTTGTCCATTCACAGCCCAACCTTGATTTGCATCCAGGAAGAACAACTCATTCAAGTGAGTTCCATTCAGAACACCAGCGCCCTGTTCCACCCAGGTATCGCCTCCATCGTCAGTGTGCCAAACCAGTCCAGTGTAGGATCCAGCCCAACCATTCAACTGATCGGCAAAGAAAACACAGTGTAAACCATTGGCTTCTTCAATATTGTAAGGAGGATTCATGGCGGTCCAAGTGGCCCCACCGTCAACGGTGCGGCTCATTTGACCAAAACGCCCAACGGCCCATCCGTAATCAGCATCCAGGAAAAAGACATCCTGAATGGTATTGGTGAATCCGTCCTGAGTTTGTTCCGTCCAGGTATCCCCTCCGTCAGTGGTATGTATAGTTGTATAACTATTGCCAACAGCCCAACCAGTGGAAGCATCAACAAAACTGGCTTCCATCAAGTGATCGGTGATACCTGTGTTCTGTTGCACCCAGGTCTGCCCCGCATCTTCACTGCGCAACATTGTGCCATCGTATCCGCTGATGATGACCTCTCCGTCATTGTCAGGTGGATCAACCGTGACCGCCTCCAGCGTTCCTACAGCAAATTCACCAAAGCCAAGCACGCCTCCGTTTGCGTAATGGGAGACTATTTCCAACCGCACATATCTTGCATCGGTGACGGTGGAAAAAACAATTTCCTGAGCCACAGAATGACGAGCGGGATTTAATGAGGTATTGGTGGTATAGGGGTTATGCGAAGGCAGTCTGTCCAAAGTGTGCGAAGCAACCAGGATAGCTCCTGAAAAATTTGCATCGTTGGATGTATAGATACGGACATCCTTGATCGTCTGGTTCGAACTATCCAATCCCCACACTGCCGCCTTGGTTACGGTATAGTTATCGCCCAAATCAAAATCAATGGAAGTGGGCAAAAACCTTTTGACATTATTACTCGATTTATCCTGGATGCGCCAAAGACTGGGAGCGATGGCAGAACTGTTTCCCTGACCATCGTGCAACGGATTTGTTGCCAGAAACGTATCAAAGAGTGTCACACCACTGGTAAAGGTGGAATCGATGTGATGCGTAAATTCCGGCCCCATCCCACTTTGATCGATGAGATGCCCCACCGGCTCAATGCTGATGCTATCCAACACCGAATTCACCAATGTTGCGTTGATCGGGCTACGAATCACCAACGCTTCCACAACAGGAGCGGCCTCGACGGTAACCGTTGCTGCAGCCGTACTAGTTAAACCACCTGCATCCGTCACGATGAGAGATACAATATTGTCCCCAAGATCGTCCGCGGTGAAAGTTGCTTGAGAAACACCCAAAACAACACCTCCACAGTTGTCATAAGATCCATTGTCGATATCCAAACCAGAGATCGAAGCCTGACCGGTCGTGGCATCCAGTTCAATGGAGATATTCTGTGCCAAGGCAACAGGAGCGGTCGAATCAACGACATTGACCACCACGTCCGTGGAACAGGTGTTTCCATTTCCATCATCGGCGGTAACAGTCACTGTATTGGCGCCGACACTGAGAGTGCTTGGACTCACTGTGATGGTCAGGGCATCATTTTCAGGATCGGTAATTCCGACGACGTCCAAACCAGAAATGACAGCCTCACAGTTGGCACCGGCGGATTGATCGGCAATGGAAGCCAAACTGCAATCAGGAGCCTGATTGGGAGCCTCCGGAACGACATCCAAAGCATAGACATTAATGTAGCCATCATTCGAAGAACTGGCATAGGCAAACTGACCATCTGGACTGATGGCCACACCCGACGGACGTGCCAATTTGTTTCCATCCACTCCATCACGCTCTTCATCAACCAAAGTAAGTTCACCGGTTGTCGTATTGATTGAATAGGATTGCAATCGTCTTCCCGTTTGCTGCGAAGCCAACAGCACATCTCCACCTGGAGAAATAAACATATTGCGAGTATTTCTATCCACTCCGAATGTTACCTGACTCGCAAAGGAAAGATCACCAGTTGATGCATCGCGGGACAATACAGCAATGTTGTCTGGCGATTCTACAGCACCCACATAAAGAAATTTTCCATCGGGAGTCCATCTAATGTCGTTAGGGCCATTGATATCAGCACCACCAGTGCCATTCTCAAACCGTCGATAATTGCTTAAGGTGCCGGCAATGGGATCTCGATCCCAAACAACAATAGCATCCCCATTGATATTAGAGACGTAGAAATGTAATCCGTCCGGACTGATTCTTGAACGATTGGATGTAGGCAAGATTGCGTTACCCTGAATACCTTGAAGTTCTGTTAATAATCCTGTCGCCAAATCTACATCGTAAACTCCTACACGACCCGCCCCAGTGGTATATAGATATTCACCGTCACTACTAATCTCAAGAGAATTGACATTCTGGGAACCACCGTAACCAAATTTCGTATTTGCTATAGCGATAAAATCCAAAGCACCCGTTGTGGCTTCTCTGCTGAAGGATAACACACATTGCCCAGTCAACATCCCCATAAACACATACTGCCCACCAGGACTGACAGCCAAACTGCCCGTACCGGCCTGTTTTTGCCCCGTATCGGGATCTTGATGTTTTGTCTCGGAATCTATTAATGCAAGTTGACCTGTAGCAGCATCTCTGGTGTATGCCGATAATATGCCCCAATTCCACTTATCCACTGAAGCTGCGTATAAATTCTTACCATCCGGACTAATGACAATCCGCCCGGCATCGTTTAATTTTGTGGCTTCAAGAAATGTCAATTCACCTGTAGCTGCTTTAGCCAAGCTCATTGCTTGAACCAATACGGGGATTACGATCAGAAAGCGCAGCAGGGTTTGCAGCCTGCCTCCAATCCTTATGTGAACACCTTGGAGACTTGTCGTCTCGGGGGTGTTGTTTGAATGCTGTTTTTTCATGGGTTCACTCATTTGTTTTTTTGTTTTTAGTCCTGAGTTGCCGATTCGAGCTCGTTTGTTGGTTTCAATCCGTTTCCAAAGCCAAGATTTGAGAAACAACGTATCGGCAGTTCACAACCCATAACGGAAACCCCTACCCTAAAGGTTACACTTTCATGTGAAAAACTTATTTTTAAAATCCAATTTTCTACTTCATCTTTAATTCCAACGTTTTACTAACACATTAAACCACCCAAGAATTAGCTTTGATTACAATCTGAATAAAAAAGAATGAGTATCTTTTCCTAAAATCACGCTCCGGATCCCACCCCTTTTTCTTCCCTGACAAACAAATTGTAGGAACGGAAAACTTTTTGTAACCTTTGCCCCGGTGAAATCCGTTAGAGGACATTGGAGTTGTCGGATTTTGCCGCGACGGCTTTCATGTATTTTGAAAAGGCAAGTGATGAGGAACTGGCCATGGATGCCCAAACCGGAAACCTGGATGCGTATGACGAAATTGTTCGCCGATACCAGGAACGGATTTGGTCTTTCCTATACAAGTTCTGTCCCCACCAGTCCGAGCTGGAGGACCTGGTGCAGGATACCTTCATCAAAGCCTATAACAATCTGCATCGATGGCAGCCGACGGGAACATTCAAGAGCTGGTTGATGCGACTGGCGGTGAACACCGGGCATGATTTTTACCGGAAACGCCGCAACGAACCATTGACCATTGCTCAGAAAACACAAAAGGACGCCGAATCGGACCCGTTGGAAGAGCATTTGGAAGAGGAGGCACACGAAACTCAAGAACACCCGGCCGCCGAATTGGTGGAACGGATATTGCTGGAATTAAAGCCCGACGACAGGGTTGTCGTTACATTACAATATTACGAAAAGATGAACTGGAGTCTGGCGAATACAAAAGTGAAATCACATCGCGCGCGAAAGAAATTAGAAAAAGCGTTAAAAGCTCATGGCATCGAAACCCTTTAGCAAACCCAAGTCCTTTTCGGAACTCGTGGATCAAAGCCGGGCGGACATCCCGAAGTGTCCCGACCTGCGTTTTTCCATCCGCCAGCGCCTCTCCCAGGCGCCCAAACCGGAAGCGCCCCCCTTGGGCTGGATGGATATCATCCTCCAATGGGGATCCATCGGACGCGTCAAGGCCGGCTTCGGCATGGCTTTTACAGCACTGATGTTGACATCCTATATGGAACTGACTCGACCGGAACCTCAACAAAGACCATCCGGCCCCCCCATGCGTATCATGCAACAACTTGGCAATTAATCAGTGAATTCCAAACGTCCATACTTCATCGCTGCAGGCATCTTGGCCGGGGTGTTCCTGCTAGGCTACCTTGCGGGCATCTCCAGCTATCGCCCCATCAAGGAAGCCTTGACGAAGTATGAGATGACTCAACAGGTCGGACCTCAAGATTTTCTCAACAGCATAAAAGTCAACATCAAGAAAAACCTGAATCTCACCAAAGAACAAGAACCCAAAGTGGACGCCATCCTGGATAACATGATCCGACGCATCCAACAGGTTCAAGGTGGCTTCTTCCGTCAGAACGAAAGCATTCAATTCGAGGCCATGGATGAAATAATGGAGATCCTCGATGAAACCCAAAAAGCTGAACTTCAGAAAAAAAGAGAACGTATCGAAGCCTCACCACGTGGCCGACCACCGGGCGGGGGATTTGGGCCACCACCTGGTGGAGGCCCACCTCAAGGTGGAAGACCTCCTCAGGGTGGACCCGGCGGCATGGGCGGCCCGCCACACCAGGGCCAAGTCCCTGCTCAAAACCCAAACGAATAGCGCCAACAACTCGTCAAAGCGACCAGGGATAGACGGTGTGCACATGCCCGCACTTGGGGCAGTTCAAACCGTGAACTACTTGCCCTTTTTCACCCCTGTGTTTATTGGAATCCTGCCAACTGGTGAAATTCGCGCCCAGGCAAACAAGCATGGCGAACGCGACGATCCCTGACACCACCCACCATTGCATAACCAGGCAAATCAGGCACAAGCCCAGCAACAGCATATTGATAAAAAAGAAACACCCCGGAGGAGAATATCCCCCAGGCGATGGAGAAAGCCAATTTGCGGAGAAACGGGTCTCACACTTTTCACAAATCATGATCTATTCCTCGTCATCGTCTGTCAAAAATGTCCAATCACATATTTTCCCAACTGCGGATAAAACAAACGGTTGGGACAAGTTAACTCACCACCACTCCCAATCAATGTCCGGTTTCACATTCACCCAATCCAGGAATTCCTCTGGCCAGTGAACGGTTTCCACATGCCCATCCCCAAAGGTCATGTTGTAGCGTGTTTGCCCCTTAAAATTATGCCAAACGCTGCGCTTGTCGGTGACTCCCCTGTTACCGTGCCAATGCCAGTCGCCCTGGATGACTTTGGTGGTCGGTTTGAGTGCCACTTCACTTCCTTTGATGGGTGTGGCTTCGGGATCCCCCTTGTTGTAGGAACTTAACCCCACCACACGTTTCACACGGAAGGCATTCCACCAGGCTGCACGATAACTGTTTCCCAAAGCAAAGAAGACATTGTCCGTTTCCTGCAAAGCATCGCCCTTGTCGGACGGACAACGAAACATATTCTTGTCACCATAGCGATTCAACGGTCGCTTTTCTTCGGGAATATCTCCACGAACAACATTGTTGCCGCGATTGGTTCCCGTGATGCCTCCAATGGATGCAATCCCCGGCGTGAGCGGATACCAATCATCGTTGTCATCCACATACATCATGTAAGCCAATGAGATCTGGTGTTGATTGCTGGCACAAGCCGCCTTCTTGGCCTGTTTCTTGGCGTTCGACAAGGCAGGCAATAACATGCCGGCAAGTATGGCAATAATAGCGATCACCACCAACAATTCGATCAGCGTAAATGCACCAATGCGCAATGGAGCCGGAGATTTCATGGTCAGATGCTAATTCCACCATACCCATTCCAACAAGCACGGAATCAACATACCTTTACCACATCTGCTTTCCCAAAACACTACAAACACCGAAGAACGAATGTGCAACTCTGGAGTGCGGTGTGCAGCACCGCTCTGGATACGGTCCACAAACCCGAGTCGTGTTCAAATACCTAAGCCGTGTCTATGCAGTTTATCCGCACCACCGCAGACGCGGGATCTACGAGTTGTCACAGATTTACGCAGATATAGAAGGAAGATCCATTCGAATGGCAGCTGAAATTTGAGACACTATTTGGTGAATCACTTTGATGAGATCAAATCTGGCTTTATACCCAATATCTGCGTTCATCTGCGCCATCTGCGGATTCCTAATTGAATGATTACGGCTAAGCCGTGTGCTTTTACATGAGGGGGTATCGTCAAGGTGAATAGAATGCTGAGGATACATGGTGACGGTAACGTTTCCCTGGCGTATCCAGAGCGGTGCTGCACACCGCACTCCAAAATAATCCTTGGTAAGACGAACATTCTTATTGGAACGAACCATACCGGAAGGAAATCCAGCTCGTTGACAAGCTGACGGGCAAGTAGGATAATGCTCCCCGTTCCCATGATCCCAATGAAAGGACTGAATCAACATTCGGCTTCCGAACTCAAACACGACGCTTTAAAAACGTCGCGCCTGGACTGTGCCCAAAATGGCTTGGTTATGGGAACTCCATTGATTCGCTTAACTTGGGTGCTCATACTCATGGTGGGAACATCGCATTTACATGCAGACGAAACCAAGCATTGGGCCTTTCAACCTATTACCCATCCGGTTCCCCCTTATGCGGAAACCAATGATTGGGCACAAAACAACCTGGATCTTTTTGTACTGGATTCATTGCGGAAACATAACTTGCTCCCCTCCCCGAAAGCATCCAAACGCGAACTCATTCGCCGTGCGTATCTGGACCTGACAGGTTTACCTCCGTCCTTTGACGATGTGAAAGCATTCGAACAGGATGAAGATCCCGACGCGTTCCAGCAAACGATCGACCGCTTGCTGAACGATTCTTCCTATGGCAAACACTGGGGACGTCATTGGCTGGATGTCGCCCGCTATGCCGATGCCAAAGGATACGTGGACGCCGGCGAACCAACATACCCGTTTGCCTATACCTACAGGGACTATGTGGTGGATGCGTTCAACCATGACAAACCTTTCGCCCAGTTCGTCATGGAACAAATCGCCGCCGACCGGTTACCAAAACCATCAAACCATTCAAACGCGCTGGCCGGTCTGGGCTTTCTGACAGTGGGTTCGCGTTTCAACTTCTTCCCTCACGAAATCATCGATGATCGGATCGATGTGGTCACTCGAGGCTTTCTCGGATTAACAGTGACCTGCGCCCGTTGCCACGACCACAAATACGATCCGGTCACCAGCGAAGATTACTACGCGCTCTACGGCGTTTTCATGAACAGCCGGGAACCAGTGTTGGATACTGTTCCCGTGGTCCAAAAATCAGAGACGTCTTCAGAAAAAGAATGGAAAAAATCCATCCATGAATCAGCTGATGCCTATCGCAAATTGCAAAAAGAACAACATGAGCGTGTCATGTTCGAGATGCGAGCCTGGGCCAAGGACTATTTGAATTACATCGTCCAAACCACGCCACGACACCGCACCCAGGATCAACCCGACCTCGTTACCGAACGGGGCATGATCCGCGAAGTGTCCGCCTATGCCGGTGGAGCCGTCAAACCCTGGAGACGTTTCCTGGAAACCCAAACAAAGGAAGATCCGGTGTTCGGTTTGTGGGCGGGACTTTATGAGCTGGATGGAAAAGCCATCCCTTCTTCCTACGCCGAGGAGTGGAAGCGTTTCAAAGATATGCCCAATGCCAATCAACTCGTCGTCCGATTCTTCAATGACCGGACAGTCGGGACCATGGCGGACGCAGCCGAAATTTATGGAACACTCCTGGAGGACATCGACACCCAATGGCGCGAGCTGTTAAAGTCGAATCCGGAAGCAGAACGTTTGGTGGCAGAAGAAAAGGAAGCCATCCGAGCCAAACTCTACGGACCCGATGCGCCAGCCACTATACGAATCGACGAAGCCATTGACTACCTGACACTGGATGAAAGCGTCGCCATTCGAAAGGCCCATGCCGAGACGGAACGCGTGTTCCTGAAACATTGGCAAGAAGTCGCGGCACGTCCTATGATGCTGGAAGATCGTGATCAGGTCCTCGTATCACATGTGTTCCATCGAGGCGATCCCGATCAACCGGGTGATCCTGCCCCCCGTTCGATTCCTGCTGTCTTGGGAGCAACCTCCAGCAGGAAGATTGAACATGGCAGCGGACGCCTGGAATTGGCTGAGCTGATATCCGATCCCGACAATCCCCTTGCGGCCCGCGTTTGGGTGAATCGGATTTGGAACTGGCATTTCGGACGCCCCCTGGTGGCGACTCCGAGCGACTTTGGTGTGCGAAGCCAACCCCCGATTCATGCACAACTACTGGACTACCTTGCATCTTTCTTCCTTGCTTCAGGGGGTTCAAGCAAGGAATTGCACCGTTTGATTCTTGGCTCAGCCACCTGGCAGCAATCCAGCAAAGATCGCGCAGCATGTCGCGCACAGGATCCGGACAACAACCTGCTTTGGCGCATGAATCGAAGACGTCTCACTTTCGAGACCGTTCGTGATTCCATGTTGCAGGTTGCCGACAAACTGAAAGACAGCCCCGGAGGCCCGCCTCTTAAAAAGAGTCCACAAGATCCTGAGAACAACGTTCGTACGATATACAATTACATCGACCGGGAAGATCTGGACGATGTCTTCCGCATCTTTGATTTTCCTAGCCCCGACATTTCAGCACCGCACCGCACCGAAACCAACGTCCCTCAACAGGCCCTCTTCCTTTTGAACAGCCCGTTCGTGCTCTCGCAAGCAAAAGCCATCATTGGAACATTGCCCGCGCCTTTGGATGCAGCCCTGACATCCACCGCTTGTCAGCAAAATTTGAAACAACTATTTCACCTGATCTACCAGCGGGATCCGGCACCGGAAGAATACCGTTCCTTGGAGAACTATTTGAAACAGCGTATCCCCGATACTAACCAGGATCCGGCGCAGGCTTGGTCGGAGATCGCACAAACCTTGCTACTATCGAATGAATTTCAATTCCTGGATTAACCGTCATGAAACAGCACCCAACCTTTGAACAGGTCATATCGAGAAAACGCTTTCTGACTCGGTCAGGCATGGGGATGGCCGCGCTTGGATTGCAATCGCTCACCGGAAAGGCCAGTCAGACAATCCCGATTGCCAATCCGCTCGCTCCAAAACCCTCTCATTTTGCCCCCAAGGCCCGGCACGTCATCCATATTTTCATGAATGGCGGTCCGTCACATGTCGACACTTTTGATCCCAAACCCGAGCTCACCAAGTATCACGGAAAACCACTTCCCAATCCGAACCTCATCACCGAACGCCTCACTGGAGCTGGCTTTGCCTCCCCCTTCAAGTTCACTGAATATGGAGCGAGCGGTATTCCCATCAGCGAGTTGTTTTCCGACCTTGGTCCACACGCCGACGATTTGTGTGTGATACGATCGATGCATTGCGACGTCCCCAACCACGAACCTTCCCTCATGATGATGAACTGCGGAGACAATGTATTGTCCCGTCCCAGCATGGGGTCCTGGTTGACGTATGGATTAGGAACCGATAACCAGAACCTGCCCGGCTTTGTGGCGATGTGTCCCGGTGGTTACCCGGTCAAAGGACCCGACAATTGGCGTTCCTCCTTTTTGCCGGGGATTTACGAAGGAGCCTATATCAATTCGGAACATACCGAGGTGGAGCAACTCATCCAGCATATCAAGCATCCGAGCCTGGACAAAACCGCCCAGCGTCGACAGTTGGATTTGCTGCAGGAACTGAACAAACGTCACTTGGATTTCCAGGGACCCGATCCCGGACTGGAAGCACGCATCCTCAGTTACGAACAAGCCTATCGCATGCAACTCGAAGCCACGGACGCATTCGACATCCAGCGCGAACCCGAATCCGTCCGGGAACGTTACGGCGACACCGCCCAGGGAAGACAATTACTGATGTCGCGTCGTCTGGTGGAACGCGGTGTTCGCTTCGTCCAACTCTGGCACGGTAAATGGCAACCCTGGGACAACCACGACGCCATCGAAAAGAATCATCGCCAACTCGCAGGAGAATGTTCCAAAGGTATCGGCGCACTGTTGACCGATTTAAAAGACCGGGGGCTCCTCGATGAGACACTGGTGATCTGGGGCGGCGAATTCGGACGCACGCCAACAGTTGAACAGAACGGCAAGGGGGAAAGCAAACTCGGACGCGATCACAACCACTACGGATTTTCCATGTGGATGGCAGGCGGTGGCGTCAAAGGCGGAACCGTCTACGGAGCCACGGACGAGTTTGGTTTTCGTGCTGTTCACAAACCCACTCACGTACACGACCTCCACGCCACCATCCTTCATCTGATGGGTCTGGACCACGAACGATTAACCTACCGTTACGCCAGTCGAGATTTCCGTTTAACCGACGTGCATGGAAACGTGCTGCACGAACTGATCGCTTGAGGCGCTGCGATCCATTTGCCTGGAATATCCATGAAAATTGAAGCCGTCGATTTCTTCTACCTGACCATGCCCATCATCAGGGACATCGGCGACGGTAGCCAGGATGCACTCCTGGTGCGGATTCAAGCCGGTGGCCACGAAGGTTGGGGGGAATGCGAAGCCTCACCACTTGTCACCATGGCAGCCTGGAATTGCCCGATGTCGCACAGCGCCTGCAAACCTGTCAGTGCATCCGTGCTCGGCCACTCCCTCAATGACCCGAAAGACATCGCCCGTATCCATCAACTTGTCCGCAAACAAAGCCTGGACCTGCTTCAGACTGACCACCTGTTGAGTGGCATCGATATCGCCCTGTGGGATCTGATGGGCAAGAAACTGGAGACGCCGGTCTATCGACTACTTGGATACAACCAAGCCTTTCCCAAACTTCCCTATGCGTCACAACTCTTTGGGGACACTCCCCAGCAGACACTCGAAAAAGCAAAAGCCGTACGCGCCAATCACTATCGCGCCGCCAAGTTTGGTTGGGGGCCGTATGGTCAGGGAACAGTTGAGCAGGATCACGATCACGTCCATGCCGCTCGCGAAGGGCTGGGACCGGACGGAATTCTCCTGATCGACGCCGGAACAGTTTGGCAGGACGACGTGGAGGCAGCGTCACAACGTCTAAAGGCTTTACAGGAATGTCGGGTGACATGGTTGGAAGAACCCTTTATCTCGGCAGCCTTGGGAGCATATCGTCAACTTTCGTTGAAAAGTATTTCCGTCAAACTGGCAGGCGGAGAGGGATGTCACCAGGCACATCAAGCATTCAACATGATGGATTATGCAGGGCTGGGTTACATCCAAATTGACACCGGCCGCGTGGGCGGTATTTCCCCGGCCTTTCAAGTGGCCCAAAGAGCAGCAAAGCAAAATGTCAACTATGTAAACCACACCTTCACATCGTACCTCGCATTGTCCGCATCCATCCAACCCTACGCTGGCTTGGAATCACATCAAATCTGCGAATACCCCGTCGAAGCAACGACGCTGGCAAGAAAGTTGACACAAACGTCCATAGTTCCCGATGAAGATGGAATGATCACAGTTCCAGAAGCTCCTGGGCTCGGGTTGGCTATCGATCCGGAGACAATCGACCGTTACCGGCAAGAAGTTCAGATAAAAGTCAACAATCGCATCGCTTTTGAATCCACCCGCAGGTAGACCTAGTCGTTGGAACGAACAGGTAGAGCGTGGCGCGCAAACCTCATGACTTCCATCCCCTGCTTGTCACCTCCCGATGGAAAACCCAACCGCTGCCCAATCCCAATCAATCTGTGCAGCTATCGCTAACGGCAACGGATCGAGATCCACGCAGTCACGGGATAAACTGCTCTGATCTACCTGAATTCACTATTTTAAATTTACTAATTACTATTCAAAAGGTCTTCAGGTCGAATGAACCCCTTTTGATCTTTTGTGGCAGCACGAACAGCTTTCACCTGATCAGGTTCAACAACGCTTGCCTTGTTTCCAAACGAATTGCGAACATACGTCAACACGGAAGCAATTTCCTCATCGTTCAAGCCCTTGAAAGGTGTCATTGGCACCAGCCCCAGATAGTGTTTCCCCTTCACATCGATTGGTCCCAACAATCCGTGAAGCGTCAGCGCAATCAATCGATCCGGACTTTCCGTCACCCATTCGGAACCGGCCAATGGCGGAAATTGAGCGGCGGGCAAACCCATTCCGTTTTCCTG
>JAQCFT010000001.1 GCA_027619545.1 Verrucomicrobiota bacterium
TTCAGCGGCATATTGCGGTGCATTAACCGCAGCAACTCGAATAATAGCATCGCCATACTGAGGTACGATGGCCAAAGCCAAGGTTGAGATCTGACCGGCGCTCTCGGGTGAAGCTTTGGCAAGTGAAGCCACCAATTGGATCGCCATCTGAGGGCGCTGCTCGAGCACGCTCTTCAGAATAGCTTTGGCAGTTTCCACCTTGGCTTCCTTAGAAGCTGCTTTCATCAGCTCGGAGGCTCTCACAGGAATTTCAACAGCTGGAAGCTCGCTGAGAGATGCCTGAATGGCTGCGACGTTGATTTTTGCGGGAGTTGCAATGCCTGTATCTTTAGCATGCGCGGATACCGCCAACAGTAAGGCTGCTACGACAACACTTGTTTTCATCTTGCTTAACATATCTTTTCCTAATTTATTCCCATTCACCTGAGTTACTTCTAAACTTTCGCACCGATTTGTCAACAAAAAACTGTCGGCAGGTTACCTCACTACATCAGACTAGAACACACTCGATCTGTGCTGATTCAGGGTTGGTCTTCGTAATGCTGACTTTTTTTACCACCAAACAGATTATTGCTGCAAGTTTTTTTTACTTCTTTTTTAAGATCCGTATCGTACTCGATCTTTTTGTTTTTTAAACCAATTAAAATTCAGTTTCCACAATGGAATAGCTTCGTAGAAATCATGCTCCCATGCCATCTTCAAAAGAACCGCCTGCAACAGGAAAAACCAAATGATCTTTCACATAGCGGATCCCATTGGCACTCGTTGCGTCCAGATCACGATAGGCGCTTTCGGCTTCGACCACCAGCGGGGCGGTCTGCCGGCCCATGTGCTGACAGTAGCGCTGTGGGTAGCCTACATGAACCATCAATTCGGCATAACGCGTCATGTTCAAATCTCCGGTAGGAAGATCGGTGAACTGCATCGCACGACCGCCCCAGTTTGGCTCCATCATGCGCAAAGGAAGGTTTTTGCGGATCACAAAGTTTTTGACGTGGCATCCATAAACACGACTCCCCACTTTCATGAAACGGGTCTCCCAGTCCTCCCCCTCCCAGCAATGAGAAGGATCCGCGTTTACACCCAGACACGGATCGTCATCACAAATTTTCACCAGCATGTTGAAGTCGTCAGCACACATGGCAGCCGTGCCAGGATGGATTTCGTGGGCCAAATTAATACCCAGCGAGTTGGCGTGCTGGCGAATTTTCGCGGTTTTGTTTACGAATCGCTCCTGACCCTCCTTGACCAAGTCGAAATCCGCACCCGCCCAGAACCCCCAAGGGTAACCTGATGCCAACTCCCAGCCAAATGCGACACCCCAGAACATGGGAAGGATCTTTATGTTCAATTCAACAGCCAGATCCATCAGCCCCAAAAGATAATCTTCTGCCCACTTCTCAATGCTTTCGGGCGATTTTTTAGCGACATCTTCTGGAATGAAGGGTCGAATGGATGGAGTCCCAGTCCACGCGCTGGTGTGCACCCATGCGGGGCAATGGCAGGAGATGCCATCCAAAGACATGCCACGAGATTCGAACGCAGCCAAAATCTCGCTGGCGGGACGGAATCCGTTTTCACCCTGCAACATGTAGTTGGAAGGCTGCACACCATCGGCTCCGGCGGCCTTGGCGTAATCTAAAAACTGTTCAAGGGTCTTAGCCCCATGTTGGGCACCCTCCACACTAGCATGGAAACAAACATTTGCCATAATTGAATCTGAATATTGGTACGGATTTAAGGCGAGATGTAAAGACCATATTCCATTTCGGCGAAATCGCCAGCGTACTCCTATCGCACTTTACATTCGAAAAATTGCAGGCAATGTCTGAGGAAGCTCACTTTCAAGGAGCTGAAAATTTACTAATCTAGGTGCTGTCATGCCAAAAAACGTCGTAGAAATGGAAATCGATGAGGTAACCATGGAGTTGCCTGATACCAAAACCCTGCGCCTCAAATGGCCCGAGGGTTATGAAACGGACTTCAAGACAGGGCAATTCATAACAGTCTATTGGCCGGACACACCCAAATACAAAAGAGCTTACTCTCTTTCATCCTGCGCTCTCGACACAGGTTTTTTTGAAGTCACGATCAAAAGAGACGGAAAAATGGGCACACGCATAGTGGATTGGGCCGAGAAAGGAAACAAACTTTTTGTCATCCCTCCAGTAGGTCGATTTCTTCCTGTGTTGGAACCTGAAAAGCACTTGGTATGCATCGCAGGCGGTTCAGGCGTAACACCTTTTCGAGGCTTTGCCAGGGAGGCGACCTTGCGCAAACTGGAAACAAAAATAACCATTCTCTACAGCGTCCGAACAACTGAAGACATCATTTTCAACGACGAGTTTCGCGAACTGGAACAGAAGAATCCTCATTTCAAATTTAACGTCACCTGCACCCGATTAAGCGATTCCGATCCATGGCCGGGAAGACGTGGCCGCATCGGTGCGGATTGGGTCAAGGAACAGATCTCGAACATAAATGACACGATTTTCTACGCTTGCGGACCGAATGCTCTGGTTGATAACGCCGAAAGGTTGGTTTTGGAAGAATTGCAATGCCCCAAAGAGCAGCTGAAGCTGGAAAAATGGGGCTGACCTCACAACATGGAACAACAACTCAAAAAAACATCTCTTTACGAACGCCACGTTTCCCACGGAGGAAAGATGGTACCATTCGGCGGCTGGGAAATGCCCGTTCAATATTCGGGCATCAAGGACGAACACCTAGCTGTCCGCAAACACGGTGGACTCTTTGACATCTGCCACATGGGGGAATTCAAGATCAGCGGACCTGCCGCTAAAACATTTCTAAACCACCTCCTTACCAACAACGTTGAAAAGCTTCAACCTGGTGACGGTCAATACTCTTTGATGTGCCTGGCAACAGGCGGTGTCGTGGATGATCTTTACCTTTATTGCCTGGAAACGGATGTTTACCTGATGATTGTCAATGCTTCCCGCCTGGACGCAGACTGGCAGTGGATGCAGAAAGCTTTGGAAGCAGGATCCATACAACCCGAGAACATCAGGTGTGAAGATCTTTCCAATCAACTGGGCGCTGTCGCGGTTCAAGGCCCCAAGGTACGTTCATGGATAGACAGCTGTTTCACCGCCATTGATCCAGGAAACAACGATTCACGCGTATCACAACTTAAAAAAAACCAGATAGGCGCGTTTCAATTTGAGAATCAAAAAGTATGGATCGGGGCGACCGGTTATACGGGGGAGGATGGATTTGAAGTCATTGCCTCAAATGACACGATCCCAGTTATTTGGGATATGCTATTGGCGAAAGGACATGTCGGCTGCCTGCAACCGGCGGGCTTGGGCGCAAGGGACACGCTGAGAACAGAGATGTGCTACCCTCTCTATGGACACGAATTAACCACAGAAACCACACCTATGGAGGCCGGGCTTGGATTTTTTGTGGATCTTGATAAAGGCGACTTTATGGGGCGGGCCGCATTGTTGGCCCAAAAGGAGAAAGGTATCCAACGACGCTGCGTCGCATTCCAAATGACGGGTCGTTCGGCTCCCCCTCGCCCCGATTACCCCGTTCTTTCAGGAGATGGCGAGCGCATTGGCATTGTAACCAGCGGCACCTCCAGCCCTTCCTTGAACAATGGTATTGGAATGGCTTACATCAACACAGCGTCTGCCAAACCAGGACAAAACATTGCCATCGAAATCCGCGGACGCAGCTTTCCGGCAGAAATTGTAAAAAAACCCATTTACCGCAGAGCCTGATCTCTCTAGAATCCGGCCACAAATTTTAAGACAGAGATTCATATGAGTTCACAGATTCCAGACACGTTAAAGTACGCCAAAACGCACGAATGGGTAAAAGTGGATGGTGACACCGCCACCGTGGGCATCACAGATCATGCGCAAGCGGAGTTGACCGAGCTGGTATTCGTGGAACTCCCCGCCGTTGGCCGAGCACTTCAAGCAGGTGAAGCCTGTGCCGTCGTGGAATCGGTCAAAACCGCCAGCGACATCTATTCGCCTGTCTCCGGGGAAGTGATTGAAGTCAACGAATCACTGGCCGATGAACCAGGAGCGGTGAACAATGATCCCTACAACGAGGGATGGTTCTTCAAGGTGCGCATGTCCGACTCCTCGACACCTGATGGCTTGCTGTGCGCAGAAGATTATAAGGCCTTGATTGGCGAGTAGCCCCCGAGGCTTCCCTTGCTATTCTTTTCTGAATAGCACAATCCTGTTGGAATTGGTGCCTTTGCTGTTATTGTCCACCCCCCAGCAGTTGGCGGTTTTGGTAAACTGCTGGGCGTTGACCATCACAAATAACGGGATCAACCCCGCCTGATCACCGCATCGCAAGACGGATTCCTCCAGCTTCATCTTGCCTTTGCGGACTTCTCCCACCTCAAAGGCTATGTGGCCACCGGGTTTCAATACCCGCGTCAATTCGACAAACACGCGTGTCATGGTTTCTTCCCAAACACTCAATTTACCGGACATCGTGATATTCAACGCCTTGGCATCCAAACCGATAAACCAGCACCTGAGCCAGTTGTCCGTCACATAATCCACCACATCCAGAAAGGGGGGCGATGTAACCACCAAGGATACGGAAGAGGAAGCGATGGAATATGTACGATCGGCCAGGGCGATAACCATTTTGGATCTGACAGCCACTTCATGGAGATTTCGGTTCTCGTTGGCCGTCAAATCTTTGAGAAGCGACTTGGATTTCTTCAGGATAATCGCCGGTACATCCCTGGGAAGCGGCATCTGGTTCCTCCGTTCATTGATTCGTTTCTGGGACTGAACCGAAACCGCCTGGTTGGGAGGAAGCGAATAAACCGAGAAAAACCCCGCAGAATGACCCGTCAATCGATTGATGGCCACCAATCGAATCCAAGCATCGATGGCATCAAGCTTCCCCTTGGATTCTCTTTTAATCAGATAGTCCCGCAGAGCGCAAATAGACCGAAGCGTATCCGGATGGTAAAAAACCAGCAAATCCTTCGGAATATCCCCTTTATAATCCCAGATCAAAGACTTCAAACGCTCCTGAACCTCACTCAAGTCTGGAGGCGTCAACCTCGGTAAAAGCAGTCTTTCACTCAGCGGATTGATATCGCATCCATACGGAATTCTTCCCTTCAATGCGGCTTCCAGCGGAGTCGTTCCCCTTCCCATGAACGGATCGTAGACGATATCCCCCTTGGCAGTCAGACGATCAATAAAAAAAGCAGGCAGCTGAGGTTTGAAACAGGCTCTGTAAGAGATTTCATGCAATGAATGGGCCTGCCTCTGTCTTGCCGTCCAAAATTCGTTGAGATACAAAGGTACCTCGGCTTTCCCTCCATCTGATTTCACATAGCGAGAAACCTCGCAAATCGTGTCTTTTCCAAATTCCCTGAATGCCAGAATTTGCTGTTTCAGATCGTGACTGGCCAAATCAACAACCGATTGTTCCAACTCCTTTACCTTTGCCTTTTTTTTCGGCAGGGGTTTTTTGGTGAAATCAAATTCCGGATGATTGAGTGGTTTTTTTCTATTCAAATCCAATTCCTGTTGTGAAAACTAAATATTGGGCCCACTCAGCTCTGCTGCGGATGGGCTGGTCCACCGCTCGCCCGCTTTCAACACTTTGTAGGATTGATGAATGGCTTCACAAGCCTCCACAAACGCCTTTGGAGATTCGGTATTAAAATCGAACATTTCATAGTGACATGGTATAACGCACCCGGCGCCAATATCCTTGGCCAATTGGGCCGCCTCCCTTCCCCACATATTGCCGGAGACTCGACGTTCAGGGCGACTTCCATTGATAGGCAATAGTGCAAGGTCAATCGACCACTGGTGCAAGAGCATCTCCATGCCGTCATAAACCACCGTGTCACCGCTGTGATAAACCGTCCAAGGACCAAACTTAACGACGTATCCCAAGTACTTATGTCGCCCGTATTCATCACGATCCAGATTCTCGTGAGCCGCCGGAATGGCGTGTATTTCGAAAGGAGGAAAGCTCATGAACGATCCGGCGGTCAGCCCATGAGGCCATTCCACGGATACTTCCAGTCGATCTGCCACAAAAGCCCGGTTGGCTTCAGGAATCACCATTTGGACACCGGGTGAGAATTCAATCAACGGCACAAGGGTTTCCTTGTCCAGATGGTCGGTGTGGTTATGACTGGAAGTCACAATATCAATAAATGTCAGACGCTCCGGAGCCACAACACGTTCCGTCATGCGAACGTGAGGCTTATCAGTCTGGGCATATTTCCGGGTCAATGAATCAGACAGGTATGGATCGAACAACAAGTGCCTACCCTGCCAGCAGAGCAAGAATCCGCTCTGACCAAGCCACCAGACATGAAAGTGGTCGTTGTCGTGTTCGACGGATGAAATATCCGAGATCAAATCTTCATCCTGTAGAACAGGCTTAATCAATGCGCCACTCATGAACCGTTTTCTGTTGGAAAGTGATTTCAGATAGAACTCCGAACCCTCATGACACCATCAACCATGTTCCGAAGTTTTTTTCTGGCCGCCCAACGCGCAGTCTGACTGAGCCCACAATCGGGAGCGAACGAAAGTCGATCAGCCGGAGCATACCTCAAACAGGCTTTGACGCGATCGGCGACGTTTTCCGAAGTCTCGATATAGTAGCTCTTCACATCCACCACCCCGACGGCAACATCACAACGTTTGGAGATAGTTTCCAGTATCTCAAGTTCGGCGAATTCCCGGTTGGCCATTTCCACATGGATTTCATCAACCTTCATGTCCAGAAACTCCGGAAACATCGGCGCATACTGACGCCACCCCACAGCATGCCCCTTGAAATTACCGAAGCAAAAATGCGTTGAAAGATGGCATTTTCCCACCACGCCCTCGACCGTGCGGTTGAAGATATCTACCAGACGCTTCTTATCTTCCTTGTAGGCATAACAGCTCATGGAAGGCTCATCGACGGTCAATTCCCGACAACCGGCCGCCACAAGGTCTTCCAATTCCTTTCGCACCAAAGGAAGCAGGGCTTCGGTGATGGCATAACGATCCTGATATTGTTTGTTCGGCAACAATCGCCCACTCAGGGTGAAAGGACCGGGAACACTGGCCTTCAAAGTCGGTCCATCTGAGGGTGCAAGGCGCTGAAATCGAACAAAGTCTTCGACCGCTCCCAATCCCTTGGGGGCGGCGAGTTCTCCGGAAATGGCGTGCTTTCCTCGTTGATCATGCGCGGGAGGACCAAATCGACGGGGACTTTCCCCTTCCAACTCAATACCATCAAGAAATCCATAAAAAGACAGGTTAAAATCCAACCGCGTCTGCTCACCGTCCGTAATCACATCCAATCCCGCCTGCAACTGATCCTGTATGGCGACCGCGACAGCGTCATCGATCATTTCTTCCCTGTCCGCGGAACCGAACGCGTCCAGGTTTCGACTGGCGAATTCAAGCCAGGACGGAAATGGATAGCTTCCAATAACGGTTGTTCTCAATGGTTGATCTTTCATGACATTCTTATCCTTTATTTTCCCAAGTCTGCAAAAAGCTGCGCGGTACGGCGACCATGTTCATCGTAGGCGGCCTCAAATAACTGCGTGGCTCTTTCACCACCCACGACCGCTGCAGCGGTCAAGACCTTGGGCGGATGTCCGGCTCGTGTCAATCGATCTGCCACTTCTGCTTTGATGCAGTTAATCAGCAGGCAACCTCCCACCGTGCTCCCGGGCGAAACAGGTGTCTCAAGTCCATCGATGGAAACCATGGCATCCCCAACCGGAGCGCCAGTATCCAATTCTATGTCCGAAAGGTCGGACAGCTTGAGTCCTCCGGGGTGTTTGCTCTTACTGGCAAGAGAATGTTCACGGCTGACCATTCCAACCACCTTCACCCCTCGGTTGCGAAACCCTTCGGCCATTTCGACAGGCACAACATTGCAACCGGAAGAAGAAATCACCATGGCGGAATCCTCCGACTTGAGATCAAAATTCCGTAAAATTCGATCCGCCAACCCAGACACGTTCTCAAGAAACATGGCCTGACGCTGCCCATTGGACCCCACAACGTCGTGATGATAGGTGAGGGACAGTTCCACAATGGGATGAAAACCAGGAAACGAACCATATCGAGGCCACATTTCCTCCACCATGATACGACTGTGCCCTGAACCAAAAAGATGGACCATTCGACCAGACAGAATGGTTGCCGCAAACAAATCGGCCACCTCCCGTATGGTGTCCATTTGATTGGAGACGACCTCCCAAATATGACGGGCTGATGACAAGTACCGTTCACCACTCGTTTCAGACATGAATCTCTCTTTGAAGTTGAAAATTGATTTTGGAATCCCTTAACGAGAATGACTCAGGAACCACTCGTAAAGCTTGGGATTGCTGTAAGTCTCGGTCCACGAATTATGGCCGGCATCCGGGTAGATGGTCAGTTGAATATTTCCTTCAACCCGATCCCGAATCATGGCGACCAGACGTTCGCTTTCCTCAGGCAGCACCACAGTGTCTTTGCCTCCATGAAAAACCCAGATGGGTAACGATTGCAACGCTTCACGAGATTTGGGCAACAAAAAATCCCGAGTATTCCCACCTCCACAAATGGGAACAGCAGCGGCAAATCGCTCAGGAGCTTTACCGATCAAGTTCCAAGTCCCAAAACCACCCATGCTCAGCCCTGTCACGTAAATTCGCTTTTCGTCGATCCTCAATCGATGTGTCACGTCATCCAATAACGCCAACAATGCATCCGCGTCCCAAACGGTTCCTGTCGGGCATTGAGGAGAAATCACGACAAAAGGGAAATCTGGCTTGGATTCGACTATCATGGGAGGACCGTGCACCTTCACCTTGTTCAAGTCATCTCCCCGCTCACCCGCTCCATGCAGGAACAAGATCAACGGCCATTCTTTTTCCTGATCCTCATCATAACTGGCAGGAAGAAACTGCAGGTATCGATAACCCACTTTTTTGGAGACTACTCCTTCAAAAGAATGAGCGGATTGTGCCGCTGTCTCAGCCTTTAACGACCCACTGGAATGCGTCACTCCGATGAGACTTATCAAGCAAACCAACCATTTCAAAACGGATTTCATGCTTCCTTGATCTCTTAAACCACCCCGCAAGTCAAGCTCCTGCGATCCCACTGACAAATGCGTCAACCTATCCTGCTTTCTGGTTTCGTGTGGCTCGACGGAAGGAAAGCGTTCGCACAGCACTAATTTCCAAAGAACTGCTCAATCGAAAAAATCTTTGGTGCAAGCAGCAAAAACAAGTAACCGACGAAGGGAATGACAAGTCAACACATCATAAGTGGGGGCATTTTGCCCTGAGAATGACACTAAAAGGGGCTTTTAGATGGCACCGGAAATGCTAAACGCTGGACTGAATTATCAACATGACTGAGATGTCAAAAACCAAAGAACAACAGGTAAGACAAGAAATGGTCTTAGACCGTGGAACCGGAAAGCAGCGTCCCTTTGCCGATGGGCTCATAGCCTCAAGCGCGCCACTCAATTGGCAGGGAATACTGGTGGAGCAACACCGGCTCAACCAGTATGATGCCAGTGACATTATGTGGTTTAATCACGTTGTCACATTGCACCTTGGTCCGCCTGCAGAGGTTGAATTCAAGTCAAACGGCGACTATCAGACGACAAAATTAATGCCGGGGCAAATCTGCATTCGCCCAGCCATGAGCGTCAGTGCCGCCCGCACCAAGGAACCCGTGGAATTTGCAACCGTTTCACTGACTCCGGAGTTCATGTCTCTGGCGTGCTGCGATCTTTTCAAACTGGACACCATACAATTGGAAATGAAAAGTGCCATCCATGATCCATACGCCGAAAGTGTTTGCCGGACCCTGCTTCAAGAGACCATCAAGGGAAGTCCCACCGGAAACCGCTATGCTGAATCACTCGCAACCAGTCTGGCCGTCCACCTCGCCAGCCAGCATGGAGGGGGCGAAAGCCAGACACCACCACGAACAGGAGGTCTGACCGGCCCCCAGCTGAAGCGGGCAATTGGATACGTCCACGGCAACCTTTCAGCAAATGTATCCCTCAGAAACATGGCGGACACAGCGGGCCTGAGTCCCTTCCACTTCGCCAGGCAGTTCAAAATCAGCATGGGCTACTCCCCTTACCAATTTGTGCTCCGACAAAGAATCGAACGCGCCAAGCAATTGTTGATCCAGGGCGAGAAATCACTGGCGGAAATTGCGGTGGAAGTGGGGTTTTACGATCAAAGCCATTTCGCTCAACAATTCAAAAGGCATTGCGGCATCACTCCCAAAAAGTTTGCCAATAAAAGTGGTTACAAGAAACCGAGGGAGAAAAACTAATACGCGTTCAACCGAGATTTCGAACAATCCTCCACATCTCCTCTTTGTTCAGCAGCATCAAGCGTGACTGGAAACCAGCGCCCGAAAGATCAAATGATCCTCCGGGCGTTTTCCTTAGGTAAGCGTCTTCGTCCAGCCAATCATAAAAAAACACCGTCATACTGGGACAACGAAATATGCTCCCCCAAAATCAGGGCACACACAAGTCACCCAAACAGATGTGTGAAACTCCGGGTCCCCACTGCGCTTCCATATCAAATCCTAAAAACGATACCGCCCCTCGGAACGGCACGCTCTCATCCTCCGAGTCATAGAACAGTTCTCCGTCGGCGATGTTGATCGCCTGGTTGATAAATGGAGGAATGGCTGGAGCCGAAAGATTACCTATCGCGGAGGCAGACAAGCCAAACCGATCGGCCGCTATCGTCACTTCAAGATCGCCTATGGCTGTTTCCTCCAAGTTGCGTGCCGCAAACGCCACCTGTCCGTTACCTCCGGTCAATCGGAAATAACGCTTGGCATCTTCCGCATCCTGTTGATCTCCCCCTGTCAAATCAATGCCGGCAAAGGAAAATGCATCAAACGGGAATGTTAAATCAAACTCTGGACGATCAATCGTCAAGGCAGGGACATTGACACCGGAAGAAGGCCAATCATCGTTGCCAATGATATCCAGTTTACCGGAGGCCAATCTTAGAGAATAATCACCCGTTAATGCATGATACTCCATTGTGGAAACGGAGTCCGTGCTTAGTCGGATCACACTGTTAAAATCAATATCCAGTGGCTGGATTTGCATAGCCATGAGACCGTCAGAACCAGCAACCACTTCGCTCACAGTGACTGACTCTCCAAACAGTCCCAGCACAAGATTGCGGATACCCGCCTCGTAACCTCCAACAGTGCGTCTTACAAAGAGTCGCGGATTGTTTGAACCTGCTTTCATGGACATAAAACCATCCGACCACAGCGAACTGTTGGGAATCAGATCCGTCACCTCAAACTCAAAATCATCGAAACTCGAGGTAAATTGATAGGGTTGATTATAAATCCACCCGTTGATGGGATCGCGGAACATCCGCAATCGTCCATTAAAAGTAAATTGAATCCCATTGCGAGTATCTAACGTAAGCTGACTACCCGCTGCAAATTCGCAAATGTTCGCAATGAGAGGTGTATCAGTATCCAAAGTCACATTGGCCCCTGGGATCCATGGGAAGCGAAACGGAAGACAAATCACCACCGCGAATCCAGCTCATACTGAACCAGGGCAATCCCCGGGATTCCCCCGACTCGAATACCTGGATAATGTGGGGATGCGACAACCGTGCCACGGATTCGATTTCCTGTTTGAAACGACGGAGCGCAGAAAGGCTGCTCATCAATCCTGGATTCAAAACTTTAACAGCAACCAAACGATCTGTTCTCAATTGCCTGGCTCGATAAACCCTTCCCATGCCACCCGTCCCTATCAAGGCTTCCACCTTGTGGCCGGGAATGGAGGGAAACGATTCATCTAAAAACGTGCACTCCTGGCCGGAATCGAGTTTCTCGGTATCAACGATTCCCAGCCCCATGAGTTTGTGCAACACATGTCCCTTTAAATGAGTGTCCTGGATTCGCTTCATGGTCCTGATGATGGCTGAATCGGCTTCCAGCCATCCATAGATCAATTCGCAGTTTCTCGTTTCAAGTCACATAATCATGCAAAACAGACATCAGATAACGAAGTTCATCATCCACATCCCCGGGATCTGAAACTGTTTGAGCCACTTGCTGACGAAGCAACTCACCATATCGAGTCCGCATGCGTTTGACATTCATCTTCACTCCACTTTCGGACATTTTTAATTCCCGGGCAATGGAGGCATAGGGACGCTTGGAATCAGAAGTTGAGAGCGACCACTGCAGTGCATCAAAAATGTGTACGCGATTTGAAAAAGCATACTCCTGGCGAACTGCCTGCATCGTGCGATCCAGCAGTCGGACGGCCCATTGTTGGTCGTAATCCTTCTCGGAGACATCCCCACACGAATCGTCCACAGGTTCCACAATGGCCTCATCCCAAGAAATAAACCCGACCTGACCACCGCGTTTATGGGTTTGTTGACGCCGCCATTCGCTGACCATGTAACGTTTGAAAGCTGTCAAAAGGAAGCTGCGAAACCGACCCTTTGCGGGATCTGCTCTGGAAACAGTCTGATTTCCCAACAGATGGGTAAAAAAACCCTGAGTCAAATCCTTGGCCTGATGTTCATCATAACCACTCCTCAAAGCAAACCCGTACAACGGTGGCCAATAGACCTCGCACAATTGCTGCAGCGCAATACTGGCTTGCTGGCCGGCATCACGAACGATGCTCCACGAGGTGGTTTTAAACACACCTGGCCGCGATGGGTCGTTTGAAGCTTCCATTGAAAAATTGTTATCAGGTCGTCAGGAACAACCTAGAAAGGTTCGAGCTATGGATCAAATGCAAAAATGCCCGGCACCAATTGGCATCGGGCATTTCCGCGGAAACGATATGGAACAAAAAAATCTTTCAAGCCCCACAAACCGCAACTGCCTGGCAATCGCCGACCGATGCCCAGGCTGATGGAAACTCGATTACGGGCAAAGCCTCTTCGCGACTCAGGCGTTGCAGCGTTTTTTCAAGGCGTTTGCGGATGCGGAACATGCGAACTTTCATGGTGGAAATGTTCCAGGCGGTTTCCTCTTGCGCCTGGTTGTAGGTAAATCCACGAAGACAGATCAAATCCACCAAAAGTCGATCGTCGGGATTCAGGGTTTCCAGCAATTTATCAACCAACTCCCGGGCGGCCCAGGATTGGGACGGCTCCAGCTCTTCGTCGCTGGTGGTCAGAGATTCGATAACGCGGGCTTCTTCTTCCCCCAGGTCTGCCAGACGCAATTCCTGATTGGCGCGCGCTTTGTGGTAGGCATTTGTGCACATGTTCACCGCCACCCGGCTGACCCAATGTTTCAACGGCACCTTGCCGGAGTATTGGCCCAGTTTTTGAAAGACCCTGATGAAAATATCCTGTGCAAGATCCTCCGCACACCCGCGCCGCGGCAACCGCGCCCGCACAATCGACATGACTTGTGGATAGAGAAAATCAAGCAATAAACGGGAAGCATCTTCATTGCCTTCAATCGTTCCGCAAATCCATGCATCCACTTCGGGGGGGTTGACTTGTTTGGTGACGTTTTTTGAATCGGGTTTAATGGTTATCATAAGGATTTTTCCTTTATTTGTTTTTTTGAAATCTCTTCATCGATCAGTTCCAGACTGGGAACTTTAATGACCCAGGCATTGTCATTGCCGATGATAAATAGTTTTTGATTGTCCTTACTGAACTGAAGCCGATCGAGTCGTTCATTGGCACCTCCTTCAGGTTGAAACGACAGCATTTCGCGGCCTGTCTCCATGTGCCAGATTCGAACGGTTCCATCGGGGCTGTAAGTAGCGACAGATCTTCCATCGTGCGAAAAAGCGGCGGCGTGAATCCCCTGTTTATGTCCGGTCAATATATGCTCCACCTGGCCTGTAAGGGTGTTCCACACCAGGCCCCGTTTATCCCAACTGCCGGCAGCCATGACAAGAGCCCCATCCGAAGAGAAAGTCACAGATCGAGCAGCATAATTCATTCCAGTCAAAAGAGACACTTCGCGCCCCGCATCGAAATCCCAAACAGCAATGTCTGATCCCTCACCCTGACGAGACAAAGCAAGATATCGCCCATCCGGACTCGCTCCTAAAAATGATTCATATTCTTCCGAGATGCTGGCAGGCTCGTTACGGTTGTCGCGGACATTCCAAATTGAAAACCGATCATCGCGTTGGTATATCAAACGCTGGTTCGAGATGAATTCAGGGCCCGTCCGGGAAAACCCTCCCTGACGCTCATCCACCTGAAGGGTGGCTTCGAATTTACCTTCGATCATGTCGTATAATTCGAATTCATCCTCCCCCACCCGACATGCTCCGTGTTGACCATCTGATGAGACGATATTTCGTCCCCATGAACGCCCGGCAGGCAGGAAGTAATCGATGTTGCCCTTTTCGAATTCAGACAACAAGGCGGATGGAATCATCTCTGCGAGTCCCTGGAGTGAGGTAATTTTATTCGCCTGGCTTTCCTTTTGAACAAACTCGATACGCTCCATTTTTGGTTTGGCGCTCATCGCTCGCAAATCCCATAAATAAACTCTTCCATCTTTGCCACCTGAAGCAAAAGTTTGAGAATTTGGAGAGATCGCCAAAGAAAAAATTTCATCCAAATGCCCTTTAAAAGCTCCGATTTTTTTACCAGAAGATGCTTCCCACACATGAAGCAGATAATCCCATCCACCTGCTACCAGCCACTGTGCGTCGGGCGAAAATTCTGCGGCAAACAACATGCCGGGCTGAGATTGTTCCAATTCGATTTCACGTTCTTCAAACGGATTGAACAATCGAAGTTTCAGTTCAATGGCACTACGGCTGAAAGGATCGCTCATCCAAGCGACATACTGCATGCCATTTGCCACAGATATCAAATGAGTACGTGTAGAGGAAAGGAGGGGCCAATCCGCCAATTTCATCCCCGAAAGCGTATCAAAAATGGATATGCTCTCATCATTCCGCTCCTTCAAGGCCAACAAACGATCATCCTCTGAGAAGGCATAGCCTCTCACATGCTTTTCAGCAAAAGGGTGCGAGGAAACATCCAATGGGCGATCTCCTTCGTGCCCTATATCGTATAAATGAAATCCCTGACCGTTATATGCGGCGAATTTATCTGATTTCTCTTGTTCAATTAACGGAAAACCAACTTCCTTGAGACAGGCCACCTGTTCCCACGTATCAGTGCGCCAAACAATCAATTTGGCACGTTTCATACTATTCCATCTTCCACCTATCCTTCCGGCATACAAAAACCGGTTATCACTGGAAAATTTAACTCGCAAATTGGCCGGCCAGGATTCGAACTCAGCATCCAGCTGTGCAATCTGCATTCGGGTGCTGACATTCCATACTCCAACCTTTCCATCTGAAGCAAATCCAACCAACATTTCTCCATCTCTGGAGAACGACACAGCACCAACAGGTCGCGACAGATCTTCAAACACATAGAGTTGATCGCCTCGACACCTATCCCAGAGATACTGCCACTCAAAACCTCTCAAATCTTCAGCGTCAGCGTTCTCGGGAGTGTATTTCAGAAGCAATTCCCGACTTTTTGCGATATTGTCCGCCTCCAGAAACTGCTGAGCTTGATACATGTCGGAGGCATATAGATTCTGACGTAAGGCACGAGCTGAGGTAAGGGCAAAATTACGCTGTTCATTGGCATCCTGCTCCCTCAGTTCCGCCAATTCCCTGGCATCTTTGGATTCCTGGGCATGCTGATCCGCGTTTTTCTGCGCAATGGTCGCTTTGACCGCCAGCCATGTGCTGACCACTGAACCGACCGAGAGTAATAACAGAATAATGGCGGCAACGGAAATGGCCGCCTTATTACGACGCGCAAATTTGCGGAACCGATACATCGAACTTGGCGCTGCCGCCTTGACCGGTTCGAAGTTCAAATAACGCTGCACATCCAGAGCCATTTCAGCCGCGGTTTCGTAACGTCGATTGCGATCCTTCTCCAGGGCCTTCATCACGATCCAATCCAGCTCGCCGCGCATCACTCGGTTCAATCTGGACGGTTCGGTATTGCGGCGCTTGGCAATGGAAGTTAATTCCTCGACATTCATCGAGGTCAGTTGCGTGGAAGGGTAAATCGGTTCCTCATCCCGGATCCGACGGCGCATCTCATCGTAATCAGCCTTGGTCAGTTCCTTGGCATCCAGCGGTGTGCGCCCGGTCAACAATTCATAAAGCAACACACCCAGCGAATAAATGTCCGTGCGGGTATCGATATCCAATCCGCTCATCTGAGCCTGTTCAGGACTCATGTAGGCGGGCGTGCCCATGAATTGATGAAATTGGGTAAAGAGTGTCTTGTCTGTCAGACGCTGTTGGGTGGCCTTGGCGATACCGAAATCGATGATCTTGGGTACCGCCTTGTGATCGTGCATGGTCACCAGAATGTTGGAAGGCTTGATGTCCCGGTGAATCACACCCTTCTGATGCGCATGTTGAATGGCGCTGCAAACATCCATGAACAACATCAAGCGCTCATTGGTATTCAAGTTCTGCTGATCACAGAACTCGGTAATCGGCACCCCCCGAACCAATTCCATGACGAAATAGGGACGCCCATTCTCGGTTGCCCCGGCATCCAAAACCTTAGCGATGTTGGGATGTTCCATCATCGCAAGCGCCTGACGTTCCGCCTCAAACCGGGCGATCACCTGTTTGGTATCCATCCCCAACTTGATGATTTTCAACGCCACACGGCGAATCACCGGTTTCTGCTGCTCAGCCATGTAAACCACGCCACAACCACCTTCACCGATGTTCTGCAACAGTTTATATGGCCCTATAATGGAACCTTCGCCTTCTCTTGGAGCGGGCTCTTCAGAAACCTTGGTCTGCTCCTGCGGGTCCATAGGAATAAAATCCGTCCCCTCCTGATGGGCTTCCAAGAGACGTTGAACCCGGCCAAGCAAGTCAGGGTCACCAACACAAGCGCGCTCAAGAAACCTCTGCTGCTCAAGAGGATTCAAGATCCCCTCAGCCTCCAGAAAGATTTCCTTCACTTTTTTGCTTTGGTCGTTCATCGCCATATAAAATGCGCCCCAACACACATACATGCGACGAAAGAAATCGAATTGGGCCAAATTGGTTTAAAAAAACTTCATTATGATCCCCAATTACCCTTGAAATTGCTGCATCTCAATACCACTTGCTCGAGGACAAGGCTACCCAAGGCCTGAACATAGTGGACAGTTTGGCCAGGTTTCACTAGTTTCGGGGACCATGCTAACAACAGAAACAGCACTCCAATCTCCTGTCGGATGGAGCCATTTCGCATTTCTGAATTGGCTCAATGTAACAGTCATGCTGATTTCGGAGATTCGATCCATTTAGAATCTCCATTACCATGAAGCATTGTAATCAAAAACGCTGTACCTGGCCTGGAACGGATGATCTTATGCTGGCATATCATGATCAGGAGTGGGGCGTGCCGGTTCATGACGATTTGAAATGGTTCGAGTTCATCGTACTGGACGCCTTTCAGGCGGGACTTTCCTGGCGCACGGTGCTGCATAAACGCGAGGCATTCCGCAAGGTATTCAAAGGGTTTGATCCGAATAAAGTGGCACGTTTATCGGAAGTTGAGATGGAAGCGGCGCAAAACAATCCAGCCATCATCCGCAATCGACTCAAGATTCGTGCAACGGTTAAAAACGCATCCGCATTTCTGAAACTACAGGAAAACCACGGCACCTTCGACGCCTTCATATGGCAATTCACGGAAGGTAAATCAATCGAAAACCGATGGAAAACCATGCAAGACATCCCGGCCTCCACCCCTCTCTCCGACCAGGTGAGCAAGGCCCTCAAAGCGGATGGATTTTCCTTTGTCGGCAGCACCATCGTGTATTCTTTCCTGCAGGCGGGAGGTATTGTAAACGATCACATAGTGAGTTGTTTTCGTCACCGGGAGTTGCTAGCCTAACGGCATGCAATTGTTCAGGCAGCATTTGATTCATTTGGCAATCGTAATTGCTTTCATGGTGGAAGGCATCGTTTGCGCACAACTGGAGCCCATTTTCATCCCCTCGAAATTCAACATGTCCCGCCGGGTGACCAAGTCTTCTCCGGGTTGGTTGATCCGACTTCACCAGGCAAATGAGACACTTGAAGACACCTTCGCAGAACGCGAAAACGTCCTGGCCGGAACGCGTCCCGATTCTCTGGGTTTCCCCTTGGAGAATTTTGCCATGGATACTTCAGCCACCATCACGGATTGGATCCATGGGCACACGTTCGCTTTGGATGTACCGGTAAACCTGAACGCAGGTAACAATGCCATCGGGGTGTCAGACAACGAATCCGCCATTCCGGGAATTCCGGGGTTCGAGGGGAGCACCCGATATATCACTTCGGAAATCCGACTGGTGCTGGAAGTGCCGCGTGCCGGCCTATATCGTTTTGGATTGCATGCGAGCGGCGGACTACATGTGGTAACTGGCAATGTGTATGATTCTTTTGATGCAGTGGAGTTAGTCTCTTTTGAAGGGGATCGTGCGGCAGAAACGGTGCGGTTTGATCTCGAATTCGAACGTAATGGCCTCTATGAATTTCGGGTCCTTTGGTTCAATGCCGAGGAAAACCCCAGTTTGGAATGGTGGACCCTGAATGAAGAGGACACCCCCATTCTCCTCAATTCGGAAAATGGATTAAAAACCTACGCGAACATTCCGGAACCCCTGACCAGCATTACGAAGGTCACGCCTGAGCATGGGGCCACCGGTGTGCTGCTTGATCAGGATGTGGTGACATTGCAATTGCATCTCGATGACGCAGGTATCGCCACGGAATCGATACAGGCCACCCTCCAAGGCGAGCCCGCCCCACACGAAGTATCGGCAGCAGACACCGAAATGACGATCAAGATCAGCCTTCCAGAATTAAGTCCCTTCACAGAGTATGACTGGACCCTGAGCTTTGAGACCGGGAATGAATTGAGGGAAATAGCGGGTCGTTTCACCACCACGGTATTTGGAGCGCCAGGAGCTTTGTTTATCGAAGCGGAAGATTTTGATTTCAACCATGGCAAATGGGATCAGGTCAACCCGATTGGTATGACAGGCCCTTACCCCGGCGGAGCTTATCGCAATCGCGGCAACGGACATGGCATCAGCGAGCCGGACGGCATCTCGGATCTGGGCATTGATTACCTCGCGGATCCAAGCAGCAACGACGATCCCTTTAACGGGTATCGTGCTGGCACTGGAGTCTCGACCGTATCCTTGAACAGACGTTCGGAAGACATTTACCGCGGAGATTTCAATGTGTTGACAAACCATGCCGTGACGGATCAGCAGGAAGGCGAGTGGTTGAATTTCACGCGCCTTTTCCCCATGGCGGACGACGGAGCCAAAACATTTTATCATGTTTTTGTCCGGATAGCATCGGCCGATGCGCCTTTGGGGCTTGCTCTGGACCAGGTGATTTCCGGACAGAATACCGTTGAACAGGAAACCGAAAAAGTGGCTGAGCTCATATCCGAAACAGGCACAGACAGCCAGGACTCCTTTGAGATCAGTCCCCTGTTTGCCGTCAGCAAGGAGGGATCCGAAGTGGAGCCCGGCACATTGGCTGTTGTGGAGCTCGGGGGAGAAGAGACTTTGCGAATCACCTCGTTGGAAGGAACCAGACAGAACATTGACTATCTGTTATTGATTCCAGCCACCCAAAGCCCGAACACCAAGGAGCCGGGGGCCATTCTTGGAGTGAGCCGAACGAATGATCAACTGACCATCGAATTCACCGGCACGCTTCTTAGCGCGGATTCGGTGAATGGCGACTATCAACCGGTTGAAAATGCCACCTCGCCGTTTACTTTCACACCGGATCAAAGCCAGGCCTTTTTCGTCGCTGAATAAAGTTGCGCGGTATTGCTTGTGAAGTAACCGTTATGATCAACCACGCCCAAGGAGGACATCCCTTGCGAAAAATTAGATCGAACCATTCCTGATTTCATGTAAGGTGCTGTCATGGCTAAATTGAGAAATCTCCAACGGTTCGCCCCATTTGTCTGGGCGATTATCTGCTGGGCGCACCTGAATGCCACCGCTGAAAAGCTTCCCAACATGCTGGTCATTCTGGTGGACGATCTGGGTTATGCGGATCTCTCAAGCTATGGAGCCACAGACCTGCAAACCCCGAACATCGATTCACTCGTACAGTCCGGACTACGTTGGGACAGATTTTACGCCAATTGCCCGGTCTGTTCACCTACACGCGCAGCTTTGTTGAGTGGACGTTATCCCGATTTGGTCGGCGTGCCCGGAGTGATCCGCACACATGCCAGGGACAATTGGGGTTACTTGGATCCAAAAGCCACATTGCTCCCTCAAATGTTGAGGAAAGCCGGATACCATACCGCCCTTGTCGGCAAATGGCATTTGGGATTGGAATCCCCAAACACTCCAACCGAACGAGGATTTGATTTCTTCCATGGATTCCTCGGAGACATGATGGATGATTACTACCATCACCGGAGACACGGCCAACACTACATGCGACGCAACAAAGAGCCCATTCACCCGGAAGGCCATGCCACGGATCTCTTTACCCACTGGGCTTCGGAATACATCCTCGACCAGGCAAATACTGAAACCCCTTTCTTTCTCTACCTGGCTTACAACGCCCCCCACACACCGATACAACCACCGGATGCCTGGTATCAACGCGTCAAGGCAAGAGAACCCGGCATCACGGATCGGCGCGCAAAATTGGTGGCATTGATTGAACATCTTGATGCCGGCATCGGCGAAGTAGTCGACACCTTGAAACAATCCGGTCAGCTCGAAAATACACTCATCATTTTTACCAGCGACAATGGAGGTCAACTCAATGTGGGAGCGCAATGTGGGTCACACCGTGGCGGCAAACAGGACATGTACGAAGGTGGCATCATCGTTCCGGCATGCGCCGCATGGCCGGGTGTGATCGCCCCCGGCAGCCGCACCGACCAATTGAGCATGACCATGGATATCTTTCCAACCCTGTGCGAGGTCGCAGGCATCCCGGTCACACATACCATTGAAGGGGAGTCCTTCCTGGGGCTAATGAAAGGAGACCGGCTACCCCACCGCACACGCGATATGATCTGGGTGCGGCGTGAAGGCAACATGCGTTACCAGGGACGTGACTATTACGCCTTTCGCAGAGGGGATTGGAAACTGGTGCAGAACTCACCATTCGAACCCTATTCCCTTTACAACTTGCAGCAGGACCCTATGGAGACCACCGATGTTTCCCAAAAGAACCAGTCGATACAACGTATGTTGACTCGAGCCTTGATGGACCATGTCCAGGAAGCTGGGTTCATCTCCTGGCAGGGTCCAGGGGAATAACCCCTACAACAACCACTCCAATGAAAATGCCATGGTTTATAAGGGAAACTGCAGGGGCGGTTTTATTACTGGGAGTCATCATCTATCTTCCGGTAGTGGTCTCGGATTACACCGCGCCGGAGACCATGCCATTTGAACCCGAAGCCAATCGTAGACAGTGGATCAAATTGTTTCCGAGCAATCCGGAGACACTGCAAGCCATCATGGCAACGGTTGGAGGTCAACTGAAGGCGATTCGAAACCAACAGTTTGATGCTGCCTTCCAATTTGCCTCCAAGGGCATTCAGGAAGAACAACCTCTGGATGAGTTTGAAGAAATGGTGCGAACCCATTACAGACCGATGCTGGATTATGAAGCCATCGAAATCAGCAATTCACTTGATGACGGCAAGCAGGGAATGATCCGCGTGAGATTGAGCCGGAACCGAATCCCCACTGCTGTTTATTCTTACGTCATGGCACTGGAAGAAGGTCAGTGGAAAATTGGAGGCGTATTGGCCGATGGTCCCCCAGCCCAACCAGCCTCTTCTCAAGGTGGAAGCCAACCATCAGGTCTGAATTAACACTCAGTCCCAAAGTGGGTTGGCATCAAACCCTGCATGTCCCCAGGGCGAAGCGGCGGGACGTGATTCTTTCAAAGCTCCCTGATGTTTTTCCAGGTAATCCAACAACATTTTACGGATAACTGGAGCAGGAGCGGTCAAGCCGTTGCTTTCCATTTTTGTGATCGTTTTGTCCCAGCTTGAGCGATCTCGATGATGATGGGTGATCAAAAAGGGTGAATGACAATTACCGCAAATTGCAACAACCACCCCAATATTTGGATCGGTTTTCAGACCCCACAGCCCCTTACCCTGCTGGAGCCCTGATGGTTGTGAAACAACATCCATTTGTCCGACATTTATCAAGCAAAGTGCCAACATCCAGATGTATCCCGCCTTACGGAAAGAAGTGAAATGTTTCATCCTCATATCTCCATCTTCCAATTAAACCAACTTAACAGCGATACGATGGGCTGCATTGTTCAGATAACCCTTTGGGTTCCACCCGGGAACAACCATAGGCTGACCTCGCCCCTCCACATCCGTAGCTCGGGCCCATACTTCATAATAGCCGGCTTTGGGCAAATCCAATAAGATACTCCAATGCTGCCAGGCGTACTTGTTGACAGGTGCGGCCAAATCAGACTGATGCCATGTCGCGCCGAAGTCGCAACTGATGTCCATGCGTGCGACATCACCATTCCCAGACCAGGCATGGCCACGCAGTAAAAGAGGTTTCCCAAAGGGAAACTCCGCACCGGTACCCGGATGCGTGATAATGGATTTAACGGGCATGGTTTCAATGATTTCAAAATCCTCCTCAGGCAACTTGTCACCAGGGGCCACCGGATGTTTGGGGACGCGATACGATGTGCCGGTCATTTTGGGCCCATCATGAATTTGATCACGAATCTGGATTCGGTTAATCCATTTGCCGGAGGTCGAACCGGGCCAACCGGGGCAAATCAATCTCAGAGGAAAACCATGTTCTGCCGGGAGAGGTACACCGTTCATTTCCCACACCAACAAGGTGTGCTCATCCAGAGCCTTTTCAATGGGGACTCCCCGTGATATGGGGTACTTGCCCGGCTCGCGACTTAAATGGGGATCTTCGCCATAGTAGGCGATGTAGACGGCAGTTGACTTCACTCCGGCTTTGTTGAGCACATCCCGCAATCGAACACCCCTATATTGAGCACATCCTACGGCTCCGAGGGTCCAAGGATTACCACCCACTTTGGGATAATAACCGGCCCTTCCATTCCCCCCGCACTCAATCACCAACGCGGCACTCTGTTGGCTGAAGCCATCCTTCAGATCTTCCAGACTAAGATTGAGAACCTTCTCTACCTCGCCATCAATGGTCAACGACCAATCGCCCAGTTTAGCAGAAGTGGCGCGTTCCGGAATAAGTCCGTTGTTGCGTACAAAGTGACGATGGTTTGGAGTGATCGGGTCATCAAGCAGGGTAGCAGTCGCTTCGGCATTGACCGGTTTGTCGCTGAGCAAACGCAACTCTTCCTTGCCCGGCCAACCTTTTTGGATGGCCTCTTGACCAAGCGCGGATGGAAACAATCCGGAGCGCAGCAACTGATCCTGAAAAACAATCGGAGCGCCCAGGGCAGCTGTCAATCCGGCAATAAATTTCCGCCTGTCTGTGCGCCTGGTATGTGTCAAAAAGTCTGTTTTCATTCTAGTCCGTTTCGTTTCGACCAAAAGCCATATTAACCTTCCCCGTTGAATAAGTCCAACTCATCCCTGGGCATTTTACTTTCCTTACCTGCACCATCGGCTCCCATGAGCTTCAAAAATCCGGCTTCATCGAGGATGTTGATGCCCAATTTCTGAGCTTTCTCCAGTTTCGAACCTGCGGATTCACCGGCCAAAACATAGTCGGTTTTCTTGGAAACACTACTTGTTACCTTACCTCCAAGGGATTCGATTTTTTCAGAAGCTTCTTGTCGAGTCAAGGATGGCAATGTTCCAGTCAACACCCATGTCGTCCCCACCAGAGAATGCGAATCCTCGCCATTTTCGGAAGCTCGATACAGACTCGACTCCATGTTCACACCTGCTTTTTCAAGTCGACGAAGGAGGTCCTGATTACGCGCATCAGAAAACCAATCCACCAAACTCCGGGCAATCACCTCACCGACGTCATCGAGTGCAACCAACTGCTCGACACCACAATGAATCAAATCATTCATATTGGCGAAATGCCTGGACAACGTTTTAGCAACTCCAGCCCCCACATGTAAGATTCCCAACCCGAAGAGCACGCGCCACAAATCCCGCGATTTGGAGGCTTCAAGTCCATCGATAAAATTCTGAGCAGATTTGTCACCCATGCGCTCCAGGGAGGCCACTTCCGATTTGCTCAACCGGTAGAGCTCGGCAACATCCAGCACCAGTCCGCGAGCGGCCAATTGCTCAACCAACTGTTTCACCAATACAGCTCCCCCTCCCTCGATATCCATGGCCTTGCGTGAACACCAGTGTTCAATCCGCCCCCGAACCTGCGCCGGACAATCCATGTTTGGGCAACGCCAAACCGCTCCGATCACACCGGATGATTCCATTTTAACGGCCTTGGAGCCACATTCGGGACAAGTGGTTGGAAAGACATAAGCCGTTGAATGCTTCGGACGTTTATCGGTTAACACCCTTACGACCGCAGGTATTATTTCACCTGCCTTTTCAATGATTACCGTGTCCCCCTCACGGATATCTTTTCGCACAATTTCGTCAGCGTTGTGCAAGGTGGCGCGACTGACAGTCGACCCGCTGACCAAAACCGGTTCCAAGTCTGCTACGGGAGTCAAGGCACCTGTGCGACCGACTTGAATAAAGATGCGTTTGAGTTTTGTTTCGGCTTGTTCGGCCGCAAATTTATAGGCAATGGCCCAGCGTGGCGCTTTGGCAGTGGCTCCCAGACGCTCACGCATGGCAATATCATTCACCTTGATCACTGCACCGTCCGTCTCGAAATCCAAAGAATGCCGCAGATTGTCCAGTTCCTGAAGCACAACCGACAGGGAGGCGGAATCTCTGCAAACCCATGTTTTCGGAGGGGTGGGCAGACCAAGTGCTTTCAGGTAATCCAACAATTCAGACTGGTTTTTTGGAAAGTTGCCATCTTGACCTGCCACTTCCCCCAGACCGTATATCACGATGTCCAAGGGACGCTTGGCGACGACAGTTGAATCCAACATTTTCAGCGATCCGGCGGTGGCG
This sequence comes from Verrucomicrobiota bacterium, assembly GCA_027619545.1. Lineage (GTDB taxonomy): Bacteria > Verrucomicrobiota > Verrucomicrobiia > Limisphaerales > AAA164-E04 > AAA164-E04. The sequence goes on from JAQCFT010000001.1 coordinate 25,133, forward strand.
TTGCGTGGATTGGCGAAAGGTTCATCCCCTTCTTCCACCCGGCGCTGGTTTAATCTGTTAAAACCAGAACGGGTCATGAAAACCTCCCCACGCACTTCAAGCACAGGAGGGATGGCTGCCTGACCTTCGCACAACTGATAGGGAATAGAGCGAACCGTCCGGAGGTTGGCAGTCACGTCATCACCAGTAGCGCCATCACCCCGAGTGGCTCCCAATAACAGTTTGCCATTCTCATACCTGAGCGTGACCGCCACCCCATCCACTTTGGGTTCCACGGTCCAATCCAAGTCCTGTTCGGGAACAAGCTTCTTCACCCGATTCAAAAAAGCCACCAATTCCTCCTGCGAATAGGTGTTGTCCAGGCTCATCATTGGCACGGCATGAGATACTGTTTCAAAACCTTCCAAGGGTTTTCCCCCGACCTTCTGAGTCGGTGAGTCGGGTGTCACCAACTCCGGGAACTCGGATTCAATGTCTTTCAAACTGCGGTAGAGTCGGTCGTACTCCTGATCCGAAACCGCCGGCCTGGCCTGGACGTAATAGGCATAATCGTGCCCTCTTACGAGTTCGCAGAGTTCATGATGCTTGATCTGAGCTTCTTCCTTCGTCATGGGATGAAGACGGTAATCAGGATTCAGTCAAAGCGGCAATCGGTTTTTAGCGCCAATCGTAAAAGCCACTCGTTCAGGATTCGTTGAAATAGGATTCGATGCAACCGGCCACTTCAGTCGAATCCACCAGCTTTTCACACGGTAATATTTCGGCATTTCCACTGAGCAATACCGGATTGTGTCGAGTATCCTCAGGACGTGTTCCATGTGAACCTTTGATCAAATCCGCATTCAACGGAATCACATCCATCAACATCCGAAAACCCAGCTTCTTCTGAAGCAATCGCCAGGCAATCTTAAGTTTTGGAAATGTCAGCGATGGATCCAGAAACAACTCCGCCGGATCATATCCAGGCTTACGATGAATATCGACACAACGAGCAAAGTCGGGGGCCCGATCATCATTCATCCAGTAATAATAAGTGAACCACGCCCAGTCCTTCGAAAACACCACCAAATCTCCCGCGCGTAAATGATCGAGTCCGTTTTCCCTTTTCTCATCCGGCCCCCAAACCCAATCGACACCTTTCACGGATTCGAGAAGCTCCCTCACTTCCGGAAGCCGCAAAGGATCTTGAACATGCACATGGGCAACCTGATGGTCCGCCACCGCAAACACTTTCGATGCCCCAAAATCGATCAATTCTCTGCCAAGTTCCTCCTTGATGGTCAACCAACCTTGCTCACGAAACAATCTGTTGAGATGAATGGGTTTACTGACCGGCGTAATGCCATACTCGGAAAGAATCAAAGATTCCACCCCTCGATCCTCCAGATAACTCACTAGGTCGCCAACGATGGTGTCGATGCGTTGAAGGTCTGCCGGGATGCATGGATGATCCGGCCCGAACCGTTGTAGGTTGTAATCAAGATGCGGTAGATAAACCAGGTTCAAAGAGGGCTGATACTTCCTTTCCACCCAACGAGCCGAATCGGCAATCCACTTCGACACGGCTTGAGGAGGCCCCTGTGGAGTGTCCATACCGGCTGCCGGCCCCCAAAAAGTGGGGAAGGGAAACGGACCCAGTTCTTTTTTGACTTCAGGGCGAATACCATATGGCCAGGTGTAGATGTCAAAAACCTTTCGCCCATCGGCCGGATACATTGGTCTGGGAGTCAGGCTGTAATCCGTGGAGGCATACATATTATACCACCAAAAAACCTTGGCACAGGTAAATCCAGGCAATCGTGCTTTGAGTCGATCCCAAACTTTGGGTGCCTGCACAAGTTGATTGGGTTGCTTCCAGAACTGGACCTCGGCAAGTTCTTTGTTGTACCAGCCGTTGGCAACGATCCCATGTTCCGATGGAGTCACTCCGGTAAGATAATTGGACTGAGCGGTGCAAGTAACGGCAGGCAGAGCTGGATTGACGGAACAAAGCTTACCCTGCTGTTTGATTGAGGAAAGACGGGGCATGCCTTTCTCAATGAGGTCCACCGTCAGACCAACCACATTGATCACCGCCAATCTTTTCATGAAGCAAACAAGTAATGAAAATCAAGGATGCGCCACCGCGATTTTCTGAGGTTTGGCCTGGTATCGATCGCGTAGCAGGTGCATGGCTTGGGTCATTTTCGGTACATTGATCTCATGCACCTCGATTCCCTTGCCGATGCCCTCGAGCAGGGTAATTGTCAATTGCCCCCCCAAGTGTTCGCGAAATTCCTCCAGGCCTTTGAGCACGGTAAGTTTTCCTTCACTACTCGTATAATGCAATTCATTGGAATAAAGCTCAAAACCGAGGTTTTCAAGCAGGGCCAGAATGCGATCGACTTCCACCTGTTTCAACATCCCAATCAATCCGGCATAAATGACGTCGAGTGAAATCCCAATGGCAACGGCTTCACCATGTCGAATAGAGTAACTGGAAAGTTGCTCCAGTTTATGAGCCGCCCAATGCCCAAAATCCAACGGCCTGGCCGATCCGAACTCGAAGGGGTCTCCGCTGTTTGCGATGTGGTTCATATGGAGTTCGGCACATCGATAAATCAATCGATTCATGGCCTCAGGCTGAAACCCGGCCAAATCTAGCGCGGTCTTTTCCAACTCCTCAAAAAATGCAGCGTCCCGAATCAAAGCCACCTTGACCGCCTCGGAATAGCCACCGCGTTTGTCGCGATCTAAGAGTCCCTGCAACCAGGCAGAGTCGTTAATGACCGCAAACGGCGGTGCAAAGGTACCGACAAAATTCTTTTTCCCAAATGCATTGATTCCATTTTTAACCCCCACACCGGAGTCGGCCTGACTCAAGGTAGTAGTCGGAATCCGAACATGCCTGACCCCGCGATGAGCGGTCGCAGCAGCCAAACCAACCATGTCCAGCAAAGCCCCTCCCCCGATGGCAATCACGTAGGAATGTCGGTCGATATGATATCGATCAATGGGTGATTGGATTTCAGAGACATGAAAATATGAATTCTTAACTCGTTCCCCACCCTCTGCAATGATGGTGGGACAGACAAGATCCACGTTCTTTCGTTTATCAAAATATTGGTGAATGGCTCCGCATAATTCCGGATAAGCGCGAACCAATCCATCGTCGGCAATCACCAACACCTTAACGGGTTCGGATTTGAAATCTTCGGTGAGTACATCATGGAGCGTCGGGTTGTCAGCGTTAAACACGCCCTCAGTAAACAATACCCGATGCCGATACGACACTTGGACCTGACGTTCAATCTGGATCACGTGGGTTAATTTGACTGGAAATTTGTGACTAGACCAGCAAAAAGGGCGGCGAAGAAAACGAGTGATTTACCTACTCTTCAGGTCAAACTGGAGAATAAATCCAATTGAGGGGAGGGCTCCAGTTTTTTCAGTTTGTCTCTTTCGGCTCGGTGGCGAGTTTTCAATTTTGCCTGCCCGGCCGGGGACAGCTCTGTCTCTTCAAGATTGCCAAGGATTTGCTTGGCTCGCTGAATCACCTCCAAAGGCACACCAGCCAACCTTGCCACCTGGATGCCATAGCTTTTATCCGTGCCACCAGGCAGGATCTGGTGGAGGAACACAACCTTATCATTCCATTCTTTGACAGCCACATTGTAGTTGCGAATGCGTTTAAGCTTATGCGACAATTCTGTAAGCTCATGATAATGTGTTGCAAACAGAGTCTTGGCTCCTACTTGATTATGTAAATATTCCACAATGGACCAAGCAAGGCTCAATCCATCAAACGTACTCGTTCCACGACCGATTTCATCCAGTATCACGAGACTCCTGGACGTTGCATTATTCAGAATATTTGCAGTTTCACTCATCTCAACCATGAAGGTTGACTGTCCCCGTGAAAGATCATCACTTGCACCAATGCGTGTAAAGATACGATCCATCACTCCGATCGTAGCTGATCTGGCTGGGATGAAAGACCCAGTATGAGCCATAAGTGCAAGCAAAGCAGTCTGACGAATGAATGTGCTTTTACCAGCCATATTCGGACCAGTGATGAGAGCGATTTGTTCGTCATCTTGACCCAGACTCGAGTTGTTTGGGACAAAACGTTCTCCGTGTAATGTTTGTTCAAGCACCGGATGCCGTCCTTGCTCAATGACACATTCCCCGCCATCGGTGATTTGGGGTCGGCAATAATCCTGCATACGCGCCAACTCCGCAAAAGAACTTATTACGTCCAAATCAGCAATCGCCGCTGCCGTTTGCTGAACTTGATTCAGGTAGGACAAAACCTTCTCCCTCACTGCCAGGAATAGGTCATACTCCAATTTGGCCGCCCGCTCTTCGGCCCCAAGTATTTTACCTTCCACTTCTTTAAGAGATTCGGTGATATATCGTTCTCCATTGGCAATGGTTTGCTTGCGGATATAATGTTCTGGAACTTTGTCCAAATGGGTTTTGGTCACTTCAACAAAGTAACCAAAAACCGAATTAAATTTAACTTTGAGTGACGGAATATCAGTACGCTCAATTTCTTCGGTCTGGAATTTGGCGATCCAGGCTTTGCCATCTTTTTTGGCTGACAGGATTTCATCCAGATCAGCATTGAACCCTTGTCTTATCAGGTTCCCCTCCTTGAGTGTCGCAGCTGGTTCTTCAATGATGGCACCAGAAATCAATTCCACTAAATCAGGTAAGGAATGGATGCGATCTCCCAATTCCGCCAACAAACAACCCGTCCCTCCATCAACAGGCGATGTTTCAATATTCAGTTGTGGTTCTGGTAGTTGATCATTGGATCCAAGATCGTTCAGCACTGCTTTCAATGCAGGAATGCATTCGAGTCCACATTTTAAAGCAATGAGATCTCTGGCGTTGCCCGAGCCTATACTCAATCTGCTCATGGTCCGCTCCAAATCTTTGATCGATTTGAGAGCAAATCTGAACTTTTCCAATGATTCCGAGCGTTGCACCCAGTTTTCAACTGCATCCTGACGTTTAACAATCGCTTCTCGATCTGATAATGGACAGGACAACCATTCCTTGAGTCGCCGCGCCCCCATAGGTGTGATGGTTCGATTGACGGCCGAGAAAAGACTTTGAGAATTCGATGTTTTTTGATGATTTGATTCGAGAATTTCCAAATGCCTGAGTGTCACCGAATCCAAAACAACAAATTCAGTGGGCTCATAGGTTTTAATTCGAGTTAAATGACGCACATCACGTCGCAGCTGATGGACAAGGTAATGCAAAATACCACCTGCAGCTCCAATGGCACTTTCCTTGTGAGTTAATCCGTATCCATCCAAAGATTTAACTTTGAAATGCTCCAACAACGTGAAAGTCGCTGTATCCAGTTGAAATACCCAATCATCATACTCGCTGACAACCGCCTTTATATCAGCCAACAACGGTTTAATCTTCGAATCCTCCGTGGGCACAATGATTTCAGATGGTTGCATTCGCTGAAGCTCGGTTAACACTTCATCGGAATGTTGAAGGTATGCGGCACTGAAATCACCAGTTGTTAAATCGACAAAGGCCACACCGTAATTTTTTTGAGACCGGAAAACTGATGCCAAATAGTTATGTGATTCTGACACCAACAACTTTTCATCAAAATGTGCTCCAGGACTGATGATCTGAGTGACTGCCCTTTTGACCAATTTTCCGGGTTTGGCCTCTTCCACCTGATCACATATAGCGACTTTTTTACCGGCTTCCAGGATTTTGGAAATGTAACTGGAAGCAGCGTGATAGGGAATCCCACACATTGGAGTTGTTCCACGTTTCGTGAGTGCTACATTCAATATTGTTGCTCCAGTTTGAGCATCTTCAAAAAACATTTCGTAAAAATCTCCTAAACGAAACAGCAACAAGGTATCTGCAGGCATCTCTGCCCTGATACTTCTGTATTGCTCCATCATGGGAGTGGTACTTTTGCCTTTTGTCATGTGTTGATTAAACTACATAAATGAGTTCGTACAAAAAACAAAAAAAGCGCGAGATAAACTCGCGCTTTTTTGGAATGAAATAAGCAAATATGAGATTACTTACGACGGCGTATGTAGCCAAATCCGAAAAGTGATCCGATGCCCATTACAGCCAGAGCAACTGTTCCTGGCTCAGGAACGGCAACCACTTGTGCTGCAAAGTTAGCTGTAGCGAAAGGGATCTGTTCCAAGGCCCAATCACCGTTCGCGCCACGAACCCACATATCATCGAAGCTGGAACCAACCAGCGGAGGGTTACGGAGCAAGAGGCCAACGTCTTGGGTGTTTTGCAGATCGTTGAATTCAATGGTAAAGGTAAAAAAGTCGCTACCCAGAGGAACTGAGATGCCAGTGACTTCGACAGTGTTGAAGTCAGCCGCCAAATCAAAGGCACCACTTTGGAAAAGTGTGGTTCCAGGTGCACCGTTGGCTCCGTCGTTCGCATGGAATCGGACGATACCGGTTCCTGCAGCTTCGGAAGAATAATATTCCAAACGGAATTCCGTGACGACGTTGGCATCACCTGCCAAATTCACCTGATCGCCAAACTCCAAGGAATTGTCTGCGGGCGAAAATCGGCCCAAAACAGGATCGGAGGAGTTATCATAGGCTACTATTTGAGCTTGTGCTGTATTAATTGCGGCTGCGGCCGCTAAGGCACAAACCAACCCCTTTAACAAGTTCTTACTGGTTCTCATATTCGCGTTTATCTTGTCAGTTGCTAATGCTTCTACTTCAAATTACTGGAACTACAAAGGCAAAACCCTATCTGTAATGCCCCGCAGATTACTTTCCTCTTCCCGCAATGTCAAGCGATTAATATCGCCTACTTCACTTTTTGGAATATCTTGAGCCAATTCATGACTCTTTTTCTTCCAGAGTTAAACTGAACTTACTTACACCCCAACAAATGTCAAGTGAATATTAAATAGTTTGACATCGCTCTTTTCAGGTTACCTTGCCATCAGATGGACACGCATTCCAAATTGGTCGGCTATTTGCTATGGATTTTCGGTTTCACCGGTTCTCACCGGTTTTATTTCGGCAAACCCATATCCGGCACCATTTGGCTCTGCACTGGGGGATTATTCCTGATAGGATGGCTAGTCGACCTTTTCTTGATTCCAGGCATGGATCGCGAGGCGGATCGCCGCTTCACCCAGGGAACAGCCAGTTACACCATAGCTTGGGTGCTATTGACTTTTTTCGGTTACCTTGGCCTGCACCGACTCTATCTTGGCAAGCTAAGCGGTTTGATTCTTTTAGCCATCACGCTGCTAGCCATCATGATTCCTCCGTTGGCGCTCATTTCAATCCTCTTTATCGCAGTGGATTTCTGGACACTCAATGATCAGGTCAGTGAAAAAAACGCGGGACATTGACAGGTGAGCGACTTCAAGGCGCCGTGAGATTAATCCAAAACTGGCGCCAAGGGGTTCTGATTTCGGGATCTCTTGAATAAACAGCCTGGAAACTGTTCCCCTTCACACTCAACTGGTCTCGTCCATTCATCTGATAGTTGAATCCAGTGATTGTGTAACGCTCAGGCAAATCACCCTTGGCGGCGATACGTTCCTCCAAAAACACTTCGCCCGCTGTCAACCAGATAAGGCGATCCTGACCCGCGGAAATACCTGCGTGGGGCCGATGTAAATAAACCTGATCAGGATCCTTGTCTCGAACGTGAAAAACGGTCCCGAGCACATAATATTCATCGGAATCCTCTTTTTCTGAGGCAACCACATTCCAACCGAACCCGTCACCTATCCAAGCAAATTGGACCGAGTGAATCCAAAAAGCATGGAAGCCTTCAACTTTCACAGGCGGGGTCTGGTTGATCTGCGGGAACCAATAATGGTCCACCTCCATCTTATCCCACACACCGTACCATTTTCCCTCGAATGCCGAGAATGCCTGTTGCGGTTCCAAACCATGATTATCACCTTCAAGCGCCTGAAAGAGACGCTTGTGCTTCAATCGAAATCCTTTGACGTTGTTTTCCTTGGCAAGGTGGTCTCCGACCAGCTTTTGAAATCGCACCACGGCCTCACTGAGTATCTCGGCCTGAGTCAGGCCAGCAGCATTTTTCAAGAGTAGATTACGTCGAAATTTTTCTGCTTCCTTGATACCTTTCTCAAACAAATCGGCGCTGATGGAAGGGTATTCAGTTGGCACCACCCACGACCAATCTGCCAGAGACCGCACTGGCAGAAGGAGAACCAATGCCAGCATTAAGTTCATTGGACGAAAACAAGACTGAGACATACCTCACCATGTTCGCATCCATGCTCCAAGTCAACTCAAGGAGACCGCCCAAAAGTGATCTTTCAAATAACTTGAAGAAACCGAGCTCTTGGCATCATGCTTTGCACAAAGCATATCGTCTATTTAAGATATCCCATGAGAGATTCAAAATCGGCATATCAATCCAGCAACAACGGCCCATTATCTTTGCTGGTCCTGACGGTTCTGGTCGTCGTCGGAGCGGCGGCATGGTTTCAAAGCGGCTCCTCGACAACTTCCAAGCCAGGCAACGCCATCGTCGTCTATTGCGCGGCAGGCATGCGCAAGCCTGTGGAGGAAGCGGCAATTGCTTTCCAGAAGGAATTCAATGTGGAAGTGCGGCTTGATTACGGTTCCAGCGGTGAATTGGAAGGCAAACTCGAACTCGAGAGAACTAGTCGGACGCCAAGGTGCGATCTTTACATTCCGGCAGACCTCTCATTTGCTGAACGCGCCAGGGAAAAGGAGCTGACCAGTGAAAACATACCTTTGGCACGGTTTGAGCTTGTCTTGGCCGCCGCACCGGATCATCCCTCCATACCACAGACACTGTCCATTGACTCCATGCTGAAAACCGACATTCCCTATGGTATTTGCGACGAGAAGGCGGGAGCAGGTAAAAAAACCCGCGAGATGCTATCGGATTTGAATTTGTGGGAAGATGTTCAATCTCAGGCAAGAGTCACTTTTCCCCGGGTCACGGAGTTGGCAGGAGCCATCAAGACATCGGAGACAGTTCATGCCGGTTTTATCTGGGATTCCACCGCAAAACAGTTTGGTCTCAGTATCATTAAACTCTCGGAGCTCAAAAAAAACACCTCGGACATTTCCGCCAATGTCGCCACCACCAGTCAAAACCCAATCTGGGCTCTGCGATTTGCCCGATACCTTGCCGCCCCTGAAAAAGGAGCTCCGCTCTTTGAAAAACACCATTTCACTCCGGCTGGAGGGGATGCATGGGAATTGGAACCAGAAGTTGTCTTCTACTGTGGCGGAGTGAACCGGGACGCCATAGCATCCGCTTTGAACCGATTTCAGGAAAGAGAGGGCTGCATCATCAAAACCCAGTTCGCAGGCTGCGGAACACTTGTGGGAAGCATCCAATCGGGGCGCCTGAACCTCCCGGATGCCTTCATGACCTGTGACACCAGTTACATGTCCATGGTACAAGGAGATTTTCAACAAGCCACCGACGTATCCAGCACTCATATCTGCATGTTGGTTCGCAAAGGAAACCCCAAAGAAATTCACACACTACAGGATCTTGCCAAACCAGGCATCGCCATCGGCACTACCGATCCACAAATGAGCACTCTGGGCGCGCTGAGCCACGCGATTTTCGAAGATATCGGCATCAAGGAAACTATCAGGGATCAACAATCCATCATTGTGACCGCACCAACCGCACATGAACTGATCCTGCAAATGGAAGGCCATGACAAACTGGATGTCGCGCTGGTCTATGAGGCCAATTGCCAAAATCTCGAAAGCAATGTCGAGACCGTGGCAATCGACCACCCGCTTGCGCTGGCGACTCAAAACATCGCGGCAGCCCGACAAACCCGTTTCCCCGCTTTGATGGCGCGTCTCATGAACGAAGTATTATCAGCTGAATCCAAAAAATCATTTACCGAACACGGGTTTCACTGGGAAGCCCCCTCCTCTCCTCACCCATGAATCAAGCGGAAGGCTCCTCACACCCCACTCCCGGCGAGACTGCCCAGACAAAATTCAAAGTCAGGTCCGATTTGCCGTTTATCCTCGGACTATGCCTGCTGGGCGGGTTTTACGTGGTGATGATTTTGTTAATGGTGCTGGCCGACCTTCATTACACGGACGCATCCAGCCTGAAGCAAATCCTGGGTAAACGTGAAATTCAGTTCTCCATCAAGCTCAGCCTGATCAGTTGCACGCTGTCCACTCTGTTTTCACTATGGATTTCAGTGCCGATCGGCTATTTAATGTCACGATTTCAGTTCCGATTCAAATCGGTCGTGGATACAATCTTGGACATCCCGATCGTACTTCCTCCATTGGTTGTAGGACTGAGCCTGCTGATCCTTTTCAACTATGCTCCTTTCAAATGGCTCAGCAAATGGGTGGTATTTGAAATGCCTGCAGTCATCCTGGCTCAATTCATGGTGGCCTGCGCCTTTGCAGTGCGAACCATGCGGGTCACATTCGACCAGATTCCCGAGCGTTACGAGCAGGTCGCCATGACCCTGGGCTGCAACCGCAGCCAGGCATTCTGGAAAGTCATTTTTCCACAAGCCAAAAGAGGACTCCTGGCGGCAGGCACCCTGGCCTGGGCTCGTTCTCTGGGTGAATTCGGTCCCATCCTGGTCTTTGCCGGTTCAACCAGCATGCGAACAGAGGTGCTGCCGACTTCGGTCTATCTCGAAATGCAAAGCGGCAACTTGAAAGGCATGCTTTCGGTATCCATTGTCATGATCCTTCTCTCAGCCGTCGTGTTGATCATGGCAAGACTCTTCGGCATGCAAAGGATCAACGCATGATCAAACTCGACGCCATCAAGCTGAAGCAGGGAGGGTTTGCCCTCGAAAACCTGACCCTGGAAGTGCCGGGAGGCGCGTATGCGGCCTTGATGGGAAAAAGCGGTTGCGGAAAAACAACGGTGCTGGAAATCATCTGCGGATTACGCCCAGTCCTTGCCGGCAAAGTTTATCTTGGTGATCGGGATGTGACACATCTCAAACCGGCCGAGCGCGGTATCGGATATGTCCCTCAGGATAGAGCACTTTTTCCAACCATGAAAGTGCGCCATCAACTCGCGTTCTCCCTTCAATTAAGGCGCCGCCCAGTGGAAGAAGTTGCCGAACGAGTCGACGAATTGGCCCAGTGGTTGGAAATCGACCACATTCTGGACCGCATGCCCGACAAACTCAGCGGAGGCGAATCCCAGCGTGTGGCTCTGGGCAGAGCATTGGCCAGTAAACCTCAGTTGCTTTGTCTAGATGAACCCTTGAGCGCTCTGGATGAGACATTGCATGATGACATGTGTTCATTACTGTCGAAAATCCATCAGGAAGCGGCCATCACCATACTGCACGTCACCCACAGCCGAAGGGAAGCCGAACGACTGGCCGATCAATTATGGCGTTTTCAGGACGGACAAGTCACGTTGGACTCCAAAACATGACCCGCACCCCATGATTCAAATCTTCTTCAACAAACGATTGATTGTCGATTCACAAGAAGATGCATAGGTGCTACCAAACAGATTGAAGTGGTTCAACTCATGATACAGTCGGTATAAGTCCCTGCGCGAATCGAATCCCGCCGCGAAAGGTTTTTCAGCGGCATAGCCACGGTAAAAATCATCTGTAAAACCACCAAACATATCCACCATACCAAACTCGGCTTCAGCATCACCATAATACGAAGCTGGATCAAACACCACTGGCACACCACTCTTCAACGCAGCCATATTGCCGGACCATAAATCGCCGTGGAGCAATGACGGGATCGGTTCATAATCGGTGAAAAAAACTTCCAGTACTCCTAAGAGTTGATCGCTCCCAGCAAAACCACGTCCTCTGCGTCGAGCCAGATCAAACTGCCACCCCAAACGATGATCTCGCCAGAAGGCAACCCAATCATCCGACCTTGGATTCGGTTGCGGAGTCCTTCCGATGGTATTGTCCCGAAACCAGCCAAAGTAAGGCTGACGGATACGATGCAAGCGAGCCAACTGTTTCCCTAGCTCCCGTTGAGAATCACCCACACAAGATTGCATCTCCAAATAATCAGTTATCAACCAGGCATACCCCTCGCTTTCCCCCCATCCCAAGGGCTTGGGGACACACAACGTGCGCGTGGCCGCCAGTTGCTCCAGAGCCTTGCATTCGGACTCGAACATGCCAGCCATGGAAGCATGGTGACGTTTGACAAAAAAATCGATATGACCATCAGACAGTCTGAATGACTCACTGATACATCCCCCCCCAATGGATACCCTTTGCTTCGCATAAAAAGAGCGTCCGATCGAACTCGATATGGTGTCAAAAACACTTTCCCACATGACTCCCGATTCATAACAAATCAGGGCAAAGAAGCACCCTTTTTCCAGGATTCCTTCAGGTGGGCACCAGACAGTCCGCTTCGACTTAGAAAAGCGCCTCTCAAATCCGCAAAACCAAGATCAGCTCCTTGAAACGACGTTTCCCTCAGATTGGCATGACACAAATTGGCATGACTAAGGTCCGCGCCGATCAACACGCCCCGGGGAGATTCGCGACGGCAAGCAAACGATTGCCAAAACTCAGCCCGATGGGGTGCACCGGTGCGGTTTCCCAATTAACAAACGTGATGTCAGCCTGACCAACCACCCTCAAGGATGCGATCCCTATGAGCCCCCCCCTCATAAAATGATCCCTTGGCCGGGAAAGCCCGAGAAGTAGCGTACGAAAACTCTGAATGTTCATGACACTCGTGGTAAAGCGATTGATGTCTGGTTCCGCCTGAAAACCAGGCAGGATGCATGCACAACAGATCCAAAAAGGTTACCGTCGCCGAATAAACATTTCGGACTGATAACGTTCTGAAGCCAACAGATCAATATGATGCCGGTCATTGTCGGCGAGATGCACCATCGACCACTCTATTCCGTATTTTTCTGTTCCAACCCTTTTGAGGGCGTCTTGCCAAGCTGCTCGCCCCAGCCCCTGTGAGGTCCCAGGCAGCTGAACCGATCCCTGAATCAGCAATCCCTGCTTGGTGCGACGTTGCGCTGCGCCGGCAACTTTAAATCCTTTGTAAAGGACGTCATGCTTTTCAGCTCCTATGAAACACTGGCCAGGCCCGGAAACAATTGCTTCCTCAGCAAGCGAAGTCTCCAATCCCATGGACTGGAAACTGGCATTCAACCAGCTGTGCATGCGGCAGTAACTTTCACATGCTTTCAAGCGATACCAATCACTGGTGATGGGAATCGCAACGCAATAGGTCCAGTCACTGACATGAGACACCAATCCGCCACCAGTCAGCCGCCGCACCAGAGGACGAACTGGGGTGAGCGCAGCAATCTCTTCATAGGATTGAAAATACCCAAACGACATCGCTTCCATGTCCCATCCATAGCAACGCAATACCGGCGTGCGGCGTTCGTTTGCCACGGAAAGCAGGTATTCATCGGTCGCCATGTTGTCCCATGGCGAACCCAGCGGTGATATGAGGAGTCCCCATTGCATGCCAAGAACTATGATCCAAGCGTAGGTTCAATCAAGTTCGGTCTGTTCGGAAGGCAAATTTTCCATAAGAATCATCGAATGGAGCGTCCATTGGAAGCATACCTCAGACAGCACATGGAAAAACATGGACCGATGCCCTTTGATCGATTCATGGAAGCCGCACTTTACCATCCGGACTGGGGATACTATGAATCCGTGAAGACCGTCATCGGACGGAAGGGCGATTTTCAAACCAGCGTCAGTGTCGGCTCTTTATTTGGAGAACTGCTGGCAAGAACATTTCTCAGTTGGCAAGAAAGAGAAGAACCCTGCCAATGGATGGAATGCGGTGCGCATCACGGTCAATTGGCAGAGGATATCCTGGGTTTTCTGGATAAAGAAAACATCCTGAACACCACAGGCATCCAGTACTTCATCTTTGAACCATCGTCAAAACGAGACGCCATCCAACAGAAACGCCTGAACAAGTTCAAAGGTAAGGTGACATGGCTGCGAACCTGGGAGGAAGTCAAAGACCAATTTGAAAAAGGAGTGATTTTCTCCAATGAGCTGATGGATGCCTTCCCCGTGAAACGATTTGCATGGAATAAACAAGAAGCTTGCTGGAAGGAATGCACCGTGGTGGCATCAGGCAATAGTTTCGATTGGACACAGATAAAACTCGACACAACCTTGAAGCTGCCTTGGCTTACCGCAGAAGATCAGACAAAAATCGAATCCCTCTTACCCGACCAATACATCATTGAATGCGCACCGGCAGCGGATGCATGGTGGCGCCAAGCAGCAAGTGTCCTGCGGGAAGGCCATTTGATAACCTTGGATTACGGCTTTACCGACCTCGAAAAGTTTTCCCCCCGCCGCACAAAGGGCACATTGAGAACATATGACCGGCACCGATTGGGGGAAGATGTCCTGATAGATGTCGGAGAAAAGGATCTGACAGCTCATGTAGATTTTACAAGCCTGCAAAAGATCGGTGAGGACGAGGGGCTGGAAACCGTCTCAATGATTTCACAGGAAAAATTCATGCACGGATGCCTGGAACGGATGCTGACGAAGGGAGTGAATCCATCGCCCGATCAAATCAGGCAATTTCAAACCTTGATGCATCCTGAGCACTTTGGGCGGGCTTTCAAGGTGCTTATTCAAAGAAGGCCCCCAAACTCGAATTTAACCGGATTGACGGAGTGACGACGATGATGAAGAGACGGCGTTCTGCTCGGGCACCTTTTCTTCAGATCTGGAAAGAAAATCCACAACAGCTGTGTGCAGCGCCTTGGTTTCCAATCGCTGCCGCGGGGACAAATCGGTCTGCTTCCGCAGAGATTCCAGTTTGGCTTGCGCTCCTGCCAGATCATTGGAACGAACCGCGTTCAAAACCTCCTCCGCCAATTTGATTGATACCTCCCCGATTGCCGTGGATCCGGCTTGAGGCTCCGGTTTCTCATCAAAGGCCTGTTTGAATCCATACGTGTCCACCGGCGCAATAACCTTTCCACATCCCAGAAGGAAGCAGCAGAGCAACATTCCCATTCCAACCCAAATTGATATTCCTGATTTCATTTTCCAACATGCTATAACAGCAAACAAACTGCCAAGTTGCGGGTGAGAATGTAACTTTTTCCACCTCCGCGTCAAACTGGACAATGTCATTCCGGATGTTTTAACATGCCGACATGTCAGGTTTGGAAGATCACGCAGGAGACATCGTCAGGAAATCAAGAATGGGACTCAATGTGCCGTTAGAAACTATTCTTCAGAAAAGCGGTCTGAATCAGGAGGCGCTGGCCCGTTTTGAAGACAACGGCATGGTGGATAACGAGATCTCCTGGGAGGGGGTCTGCAAGCTCCTCGAACTGAGCCCAAAGAAATTCCAGGATGTTCTGAGCGGCTGGACACCGACTCCGGTTGCACAGGATTCGAGCCCACAACTCCGTCAGATTTCAACTGACGACGGCGGAATGCAGGTGAATGCGTTTCTGGTGTGGGATCTGAATTCCAGAGAAGCGGCATTGTTCGACACCGGATGGAACCCCGCCCCCATCAACGCCCTTCTAAAGGACCACTCACTGACCCTGAAGCACCTTTTCATCACCCATCAGCATCACGACCATGTGGCGGCCATGACACCGTTACGCTCCGAACACCCCGAAATGCATCTCTGGGCACAGGGACAAGGAGTTCCAAGTCAATGCCAGGTAATTGATGGTCAAACTTTTACTCTTGGAAAACTTAACATCGAAGCACGATGGACACCCGGTCATGCCTCGGATGGGGTTACCTACATTGTTTCGGGCCTGACAGGAGCCCACCCGATAGCCGCCATAGTCGGCGACGCCATCTTTGCAGGTTCGATGGGCGGAGCACCAAAACACTTTGCGTTAGCCAAGAAAAAAGTCAGGGAAGTCGTCCTGGCACTGCCAGGGTCAACCCTGATATGCCCAGGCCACGGCCCCATGACCACGGTCGATCAGGAGAATCTGCACAATCCGTTGTTTTGATGCCAGATGCGGCACTGAAAGCATGAGATGAGGTCTTGTCAGTTCGATGACTTCTGCTATTGACCGGATATTGCCCAGTTTTCGCGCGGGAAATGTAAAGAAATTAATGCAATTAGAGCTTGCTCCGAAGGGTCTTTTCACTTTGACTTCCCACTCCTCTGGCATGCCATGGGAAGATAATTTGTTTGAGTCATGGATTTATCGTTTATATTCGCTGTATTGGGCTTCGTATTGGTTGGTGTCTGTTATGCTTCCTTCGCGGAATGGAGTTTGCACCGTTATGTCATGCACAAGCCTATCCCATTCTTTCAATATCCCTATAAAGCACATCATTGTGTGCATCACCGTCTTTTCAAAGCGGATCACTCCTACCACCTGGAAGGACGCAACGATATCGCATACCTGATCCCGATGGCTTGGTGGAACGGCCCGGTGCTGATTGCAGTGGCATCCTCCCCCTGGGCGCTGGCAGCTTGGGCGACCAATTTCTGGCCTATGTATATCGGTGTAACGATCGCGATTGCTCTTTACTACGCCACTTACGAATATCTGCACTGGTGCATGCATTTACCCAAAGAGCGTGTTGTCGAACGGTCCGGATTCTTTTTCCGCCTGAATGGACATCACCTGTTGCACCATCGCTACATGCACCGAAACTTCAACGTCGTCTGCCCATTGGCCGATCTCTTGCTGGGCACGTTGATGCTCCGGTCCAAGGTCAAATTTGCACAGGCTACCGGACCGCACGTTCCTGATGTTCAGCCTATTGTCGCGAAAAGGGAACCTGTCGCCGAGGTTGCTGGCTAATTTCAGATTCCTGGTTGACTGCTTCTTTTCCATAAAACAGCTGAGATAACATTGGAATTCGGGCGTTCAATCCATAGAATGCCCGCATGCAAATTACGGATCTGAATCCATCGGACGGCATTGGCGCCAGTGGATGGATGGTGGAAATGGAAGGCTTTCGCATCCTGCTGGATGCCGGGGTCAACCCCAAACTGGAAGGTTGGGCCGGGGTCCCCATGTATGACAAAGTCAAGGACCACCCCCTTGACGCCATCGCCATTTCCCATTGCCACCACGACCATGTAGGATCACTTCCGGTCGCGTTGAAATACTTTCCACAAGCTCATGTTCTGATGACAGAGCTGAGCTATTTCATTGTGGAAAGAGTGCTGCACAACTCCGTCAATGTCATGATCCGACAGAAGGAGGAACTTGGAATTCGCGAATACCCGCTTTATTCTCATCGCGAACTGGATGATATCGCCCATATTTTTCAAGGATACCGCTACAACCGGGAAATTGAATGGGCCGCTCCCAGCAGGGCACGCCGCGGCAAACAATCACCCACCCTTGAATTTTTTGACGCCGGTCATGCATTGGGATCAGCAGGCATCATGCTGCGTTCCGACCATGAAACGATGTTCTACACGGGCGATGTCTGTTTCCAGGATCAAACCATCCTGAAGGGTGCCCGGTTCGAAGACGTCTCTGCGGATGTTTTGATTCTGGAAACCACACGTGGTGAACGCGAAGTGCCAAAAGGTCAGACGCGCGCGACAGAAATAGAACGTTTGACCGGGGACATCATGGAGGTTCTGGAAAACAAAGGCTGCGTCCTCATTCCCACCTTCGCTCTGGGGCGCACCCAGGAAATCCTGGCGCACCTGGCCTTGATGACTCGTGAAGGCAAACTGAAGCCACAACCGATCTTCATCGGCGGCATGGGTAGGGTATTCACCGAGATCTACGACCTCGAATCCCATCGGGCTCACCGAAATCACACCAACCTGCAGTTGCACGAAGCCCTCAACCTGACAGTGCTGGACTACAAGCAACTGGAAAAAATCAGGCTCAAGGGTGGACGCTTGTTTGTCATGACCGCCGGCATGATGAACGAAAATACAGCGGCGCATGAACTGGCGCTTCGCCTTGCAGGAGAAGAAAAGCACGCCATTTTCTTCGTTGGTTATGCCGACCCCTCCACTCCGGCAGGCAGACTCAGGGCGGCCGAACCAGGCAAACCTTTCCTCTTCAGCGCTTCTGGTGGAGAGTTAACCAGAAAATGCCGCATGGAAGAATACGACCTCACCGCACATGCCAATCGCGACGAATTGCTGAATTTTGTCGGAACCGTGGATCCCAAGGTTGTCATCCTGGGACACGGCGAACCCGACTCCAAAGCCTGGTTCGCCGATCAAATCAAATCCAAACACCCGAAGATCAAGGTCGTCATCACCGACCCTGGCAAGCCCGTGGAATGTTGATTTCCCTGGGGGGTTATTCCTCCAACCGATCGCAGGACCAAAGCAAACCACGCCCCACGGCCAGCAAAAAGTTTTTGTCTCGGAATGTGGAATCGTTGTGACCGTAGGTCGTGCCGAAAATGCGAGTCCCCTCAAAATCATTCACCCACATGACGGGATGTGCTTTGCCGTCCCGCTCGCTGATGCTGATCGTCAATGCCTGCGCACTCGGCCACAGTTTTTCGATGATGTAAAGCTCGTCCTTGGGAGAAGTCCAATCTTCGGGGAATCCTTGCATGATCGGGTGATTCGGAGCCACCACCTGAACAGGATACTCGTCCTGATGATCATGCCGGCGACTGGTGACGCCCAAAAACTGACGCCAGTCATCAAAAGGCGCCGAACGATAAGTATGCATTGCACAATGAATCACCACAGCCGGTACTCCTGATTTATGTGCTTCGGTAATGCTTTTGACGTATTCTTCGTCATTGGTGTCCGCAAAGCATTCGTTGTGAACCACCACATCAAATTTTTTGGCCCAGTCCGCATCCTTATAGAGGTCGATTTGCCCGCGGGTACCATTCCCACCCTCATGAATCACCGTCCAGTCAATATCGGCATAAGGCTTCAAACCTTCTTGAAGAGCTTGAGATTGAACTGCGTAATTATGGCAACAACCACCCGTCACCAACAAAGCCTTGATCGGTTTGTCACCGGATTTGTGGTGATCGGCATGGAGTGGACCAGAAAAACAACATGCAACAGCCAAAACCGCTGACGCAATCGACAATAGCGAGGTGTAACCGGGAAATTTCATGGCGCTACCATGCAGGGATCGAATGGGAAAAACAAGTCTCCATTCGTTGATCCCTGAACGGCCGACCAATGGAAAGGAGTTCATCTTCCATGCCTCCTGTAACCAGCCAACCACTTGATAACGTCTAACGAAACACCATTGCTGACTTCACCGAAACTGATGGTGAAGCAAAAATGAAAACACCAAAAAGGTTCCAGCATGAAAACTTTCATTCAATCCACACAATTAACCGCCGCTATTCTACTGAGTTGCGCCAGCGGGTCAGTCGGAACAGTCTCCATCACCGCTCATGACGGTCATCCTTCCGGGGCATCCCATGTCGTGGCCAATCAACTCCCGCCAGAGCCAGGAAGGGTTCAAATGGAAACCAACTCCACCCACCGTATCATCCGAAGCAACGGCATCCCAAACCACGGAGTGGGACAATTTCCAAACCGTAGAAATCCAAACAGCATCCGCGCTCAAAATTATACGTTTCGCATACCTCTGAATCCACAAAAAGCGGCCCGCCCCGTTGAACTCAACAGACAACCCTGGGGCATCGCCATCAACGGAGTGTTGTTCGATCCAGGCACGGCTGAATACTGGCAAGGCGACCGTTCCGGGGACTGGAATTACGAAGCGCTCAGCGGAAAGGTGAACCTTGGTCTGGATTCAAACCATGCCCATGTGCAACCCAACGGAGCATATCACTATCACGGACTACCAACCGGCCTGTGGAAAACGCTCTCCATGGGCAAACCCGGGATGCACCTCCTTGGTTGGGCGGCGGATGGGTTTCCCATCTACGGTCCCTATGCGTATCAGAGTCCGAATGATCCCGGCAGCCCATTGATCAAAATGAAATCTTCCTACCACCTGAAACCCGCCCCACGAGCCAGTGGGCCTGGAGGCCAACCGGACGGCACCTTTACCGCGGACTACCAATACGCCCCTGGATCAGGAGATCTGGACGAATGCGGAGGTAGAACAGGCGTGACCCCCGAATATCCTCAAGGCACTTACTACTACGTTTTGACAGAGGATTACCCATTCATCCCGCGCTTTTTCCGCGGTGAACCCGACTCAAGCTTTCGGCGTCGGGGTCCTGGAGCTGTGCCACCACGCGGCCTCCGCCAAGGACCACCCATCCGCGGCACCGGGCAAGGTCGTCGCGCCCCAAGACGCCCAAGGCTCTGATGCGCCCCGAAAAGTCTTTAGGCTTTATTCTGAAACCCCACATGCTTAAAGTCCGTTCGTGATTGCGTTGATCGATTATGGAGCGGGGAATCTTCGAAGTGTCCACAAGGCGTTGCTGCATTTGGGAGTGAAGGTCCGACTTGTCAGGGAACCTTCGGAACTAAAGGGGTGCCCTGGCATTGTCCTGCCCGGCGTGGGAGCGTTTGATGACTGCTCCCAGGCATTGCAGGGGCAATCCTTGATGGAGGCAACCCGCGAACGCATTCAGGAAGGTGCGTGGTTTCTAGGGATTTGTGTCGGTTATCAAATCCTGTTCGAACGCAGCGAGGAATTTCAAAGCACATCATCCGGATTTGGTTTGTTCAAGGGCTCCGTGGTGCGCTTCCCCGATAAACCCGGGCTCAAGGTCCCGCAGATCGGCTGGAATCAGGTGAAATACACCCAGGATGACTGTCCTATTTTCAAAGGCATTCCCGACAACAGCCACTTCTACTTTGTGCACAGCTATCATCCCAAACCGGAAGATGCTTCCATTATTGCGGGAGAAACGGACTATGAAGTGACCTTCGCCTCGGCGGTGTGGAAAGACCGGGTTTTCGCCACCCAATTTCACCCTGAGAAAAGTCAGGCGATAGGGCTTCAACTGCTGAAGAACTTTGTGGAGTTGGTTTAGCTGCCATTGTAAACACACCGGGCAGTGCAGGTCTCGGCAACTTCGATGGTTTTCAACATCGGCAGTTCCGGCTTGAGGCGTTTCCAGATCCAAATGGCGACATTCTCGCTGGTCGGATTCTCAAGCCCCTCAATTTCGTTCAGATAATAGTGATCGAGCTGCTCCCAGAGCGGACGAAAGGCTTTTGAAATATCTGCATAATCCATTACCCATCCGAATGCCGGATCCACCGGGCCTTCAACGACCACTTCCACCTGAAAGCTGTGTCCGTGCAGGCGGCGACATTTGTGCGTCTCCGGCAAACCGGGCAACAGATGCGCCGCCTCAAATTGAAATGTCTTTCTAAGTTCCATATCTAAATTTCATCCATCAAATTTCCCAATCCACCCAGGTGACCAGATCGCCCAAAGCCGGGCGCCCGTCATGCCGCCACAACAACGGCGGTTTCTGCATGGCCCCCATCGCGCACACACGTGTCACGCCCCACCGCGCGAAGGTCTTGACCAATTCCGGTCCTTCGGTTGGAGATGCAGCCAAACCGATGGTGGACACCTTTCCATGCACCTTTTCAAGACCCCCAATCGCTTCGCGCAGTGTTTCGACTCGTTTCACATATATAAATCGATTCAAACAGGATAATTGAAACAATGGATCCTCTTCAAAAACAACCGTCCAGTCAGTCGAACCCTCACTCTTCCAAGTGACGGTGCCCGGAAGGTGCGCGGAGCGAATGTCGTAAAAGGAACGTCGTGAAGCAATCTGGGCGGCCTGTCGTGGATCGAGCGGACCGCGAGGTTCCTCAGCTTCGCGATCCTTGAGGTAATCAGCCAGTTTTTCGGCAAATTGGATCGGAGGAAGCTCAGGATTATCTTCCACATAAATAACATGCGGCGAGAGGCAACCCAATTGATTCCAAGCCACGATGTCATCCACCGCCTTGTTCAACAAAGGACGAATTCCAAACCCCTGCAACGCACTCTTGGCGATATATCCAACGCTTACTTTGTGCCCATAACTCAAATAACGTGTCCCCTGTGGCAAACGATTCTGAATATCCGCAATGGTCTTATCGGATCCCATCGCTGTCACCAGATCCGTCTCTTCAAACACGGCCTGTTCCAAGTCATCATTCCCTCCCGCCCACTCGGCAATCTCAAGACATGCTCCCAACTTCGGATCGGTATCATAAATCGAGTGCGCAAACATTCTGGGTAGAAAGGAGGCGCCGGATGTGCATTTGATCAACTGAGCCGACTTGGTCAGCAAACCGAGAATAATGTTGGTAAAAACACCATTCGGCAGCACCCCTCCTGAAATGTGAAGGATCAGTTCCGGTCCAACCGCCATACTCATGCGCTGCCCGGTCGGATCCGATTCGTTCGCGCAAGGTTCATCGAGTCGACGCAAATGCCCAAGGTCTTGTTCCACCAGTGCCTGCAGGTTTTCCTCGGTCACACCTTTCATGAAATCGAGCACACCCTTGATCAAGGTAGCACTTGGCAACCCCGTGGCCTGGGGACCGTGTTCAAAGGCGTATTGGCGGATGGGATAATTTTCATAACTCCAATGCTCGGCGACATTCGCAATCGTACGAATCAGACTGGCGGTTGTCCGTTCTTCCAGATACTTGCGCCGGTTGCGTTTCAAGGTCAGACACGCATCCGTGAGCATCTCCGGATTCAACGGTTCTTCAGTTTTCAAGTCAGCTAGAAAATAATTGGGAAGATCCATGAGTCTTAATAAAAAGCACCTATAAGCCTGCTATGAGAAAAGCATCGGAATCCATCAGACAAAATCATCCGACATCAACGAACAACCGCGAGGTCCCGCATCCGCTGAACGCCCGATTACTTCAAAACCTTCCTTGTGACGGATGGCCACATCCTCGGTCAGCACACTCAGGCAGGACCAAATGTTTGCAAGGTCAATGACGTGAATCATACCGGTCTCCCCGTAGCCCACTTCCAATCCCGTCTCAGGAGAAATCACCCGACAACGAGCCCAGGGCGGGAACTGGAACCGGCGTGGTGTTGCCCCGAAAGTGCTCAAATTACCCGGATCAATTTGAGCATCGTAAGCTTGTGACGACAGTTCACTCATGCCGTATTCGCAGATAAAATGCCGCTTCTCCACTCCCAATTTGACAGCCAGTTGCTTGTAAAGATGTTCCTTGGGAATCTCACGCGATTTCCCTTTGTAGCCACCGGTCTCGAAAACCATCGATCCTTCGGGCAAGGACAACTGCTGCCCCTTGCTCTCCAAATAATCCAGCAAGTGTACATACAAAAAAGCGGTTCCAAAAAGACAGACAGGATGCTTCAATCCGTCCAGCTCTTGAATCGTCTGTTCCATGGGCAAGTCCCAGTTTCCATCCCGGCCCAACTGACCGGCAAAACGATGGACAACCTCCTGCGGAAGATCCTTCGCAATGGTCGAGAACATATGAACCAGTGACGAATGTGGAACCCTGGAGGGTTCCGGAGTAAGGAACACACACTCCTTCACCAAGAACTGCTTTAAATTCCACGGAGGATGCTCGTGAAACCAGCGCAATAGAAGTTCCTCATAAAGCTCCAATGACGTATCACTGTGCCAATGCTTGCTGGTTTCAGAACCCGTGGTGCCGCTGGAATGAAATACTCTCGTGCGATCCGATGCAGGCAGACAAGTCCAATCCAGCGCCTTGAATGCGTGTGTCGAAATAGCCGTGATATTTTTCCAATGATACAACAGTGAACGACCCTGATTGGATTGTTCCACCTGTGCTGCAAAATGTGGATTTGCCTTACTCTGAAGAGAGGTCAATTCAAGGGACAAATCATTGAAGACATCGTCGCTCAACAGACAATGATCATCAGTCACGGCCCCCAGGCGATCATGCTCGGAGCGTACCTTTTCGAGGAGACGTCTCTGAAAACCCCTCAACTGTTCAATCGGATCATTCATGTGCGGTTTTATGTTTTACCCGGGGGAAATGGCTGGTTTTCCGCAACAGCCAAGCTCCAATGCTCCCGCGAGAGAACCACGAACAGTCCAAAGGGTCAAGATTAAGCCGACGCCATCAGAAACCTTCCAATGTGCGGGAAGGAGGGAATTGATTTACTTGTCGTAAATCAATGGAATCACAGGCGACCGGGCGACCGGGCCCCCGCACCTTCTGTCTTGGTCAGTGAATCCCCCAAGTCCAGGCGCATGGCCTGCGCCAATTCCTGCATCTCGGCCACAATCTCCGGATGCTGATCCTTTACATCGGTCGTTTCCCCGACATCTTTAGACAAATCGAACAGAGACAGCTCGATCCGGGACTGTTGGTAATCGGTCGGGATGCCGCCCGTACCGCCGGGATTACCTGCCATCGTGCGGTATCCATGTGGGAAATGAAGTTTCCATTTCCCCATACGCATGGCCTGCAACTCACGTCCGTAATACATGAAGTATGCTTTGTGAGGACTCTTGGCGCCAGGAGCCCCCTTCAACAAGGAACTGATGTCTTTTCCGTCGATCTTATGGCTCGGCAGGTCGGCTCCGATCAAACCGGCTACAGTAGGCAAAATATCAATTGTCATCGCTGGTTCCTTACAAAGCGTTCCTGCCGGGATGGTTCCAGGCCACCAGGCAATGGTGGATTCACGACAACCGCCATCGAACATCGTGCCTTTTCCTTCACGCAACGGACCAGCTGTACCCGCGTGATCTCCATAGCTCAGCCAGGGACCATTATCCGAGGTGAACAAGACCAAGGTGTTTTTTTCAAGCTGATGCTTGCGGAGTGTTCCCAAAATCTGACCGACAGACCAATCCACTTCCATCATCACATCCCCAAACAATCCCACACCACTTTTGCCTTTGAACTTGTCGGAAACATAAAGAGGCACGTGCACCATGGAATGCGGTACGTAGAGAAAAAACGGACGATCCTTGTTTTTTTCGATAAAAGCCACCGCTCGTTCCGTGTATTGCGTCGTCAATTGCTCCTGATCTTTGGGAGAAACCTCAGGATTGACGATCTCGTTCCTGTCGATCAATGGCAGATGCGGCCAACGCTTAATGCGTTCTTCCATCGACAAATGACGCACCCCCGGATGGTAAGGCCACATGTCATTGGAGTAAGGAAGGCCAAAATAATCGTCAAACCCGTGTTGCATGGGTAAAAACTTCTCGTGATGTCCCAGATGCCATTTCCCATAAACGGCTGTAGCGTAGCCCTTTTGCTTGCAAATTTCAGCCAAAGTCACTTCGTTGTGATGAATCCCATGCGTCCCCCCTGGCCCAAGGGCCCCCAGGATGCCCACGCGCACGTTGTAGCATCCGGTCAGCAACCCAGCTCGACTGGCCGAACAAACTGCCTGGGTGACGTAAAAGTCGGTAAACATGCGCCCTTCCCTGGCCATCCGGTCTAAATGAGGAGTCTGATAATCCTTGGCCCCAAAAGGGCCGATGTCTCCGTAACCCATGTCATCCATGAATATCACCACAATGTTGGGTTGCTGACTGGCGGCATGAGTCGCCAGCCCCATCCCGAGCGAAGTAATGAACCAGGCCAAAACGGCAGCGGAACGCAGGAAAGCGGACATAAAAAATGGTAAGATTTTCTTCATGGTATGACCGTGGACCCTTTCAAAAAAAACATCGAAAAGCAAGCTCGCACCATTAGGTGCAGTTCAATTTTTAAACAATGGAGGGGTGAGTGCCACCTCACACCCAAACTTTTCCCTCGAAAACGTTTCTGAGCAAGAGAGATGGAACGCGGCAAGACTAAGGTTATCAAGAGGACTGTGGCGTTTCCATGGCAGCGTAAAGATAATCCCAAAGTTTCAAGGTTTGAAGTGGGCGTAAGACGGAGCTTACCCCTCCGGTAGTGGATTTCTATTATTAGGCCTCCGCCTTGCAGCATCAAAAACCCATCTTCGTGCTTGACCTTACGTGACTTTTTGCTTGCATACGGAGGATGAATTTCAAGTTTTTCTTATCTTGCGCGCTTCTGGCGATCATGTTGTCCGGAACAAGCGGGTGCTATTCCACCGCCGACGGTAACAAGCGGACGGGCATGCCCTTTCTGAAAGACTCGGTCGTAGGCCGCTACGAACGCCCCTTGGATCAAATCTACGAAGCCGCTGTCGAGGTGCTCCGCTTCAATGGCACCGTTGTCAGCGAAAACCGCATCAACAACTCACTGACCGCCCGCGTGGACAACAAGACGGTCTGGGTGCGCGTGCAGGAGGAAAGCCCGACCATCACCCAATTGGAAGTACAGGCCCGTGGCAGATGGGGTAGCCCTGATGTGGACCTGGCAAGTGAGATGGAAAAGCAGATCGCTCTCCAACTGCGATAAACCGACTATTCCGTTTGGAAATTTTCAATCGAAGGGCCTGTCTCCATGGACCGGCCCTTCTTGGATGTACGGGCTTCCAACTTCAGGCGCTTCAACCTCTCACGCATGCGCACAGCATGCCCGTTCTCCGGAAATCGCTCGATGTATTCTTCCAAGGCCATTTTTGCGGCTTCCGAACTACCGGTAAAACGACAGTAAACATCGGCGATTTGGTTATACCACCTCGCCAATTTTGCCGGGGATTGATGCGGCATCCGGGTCAATTCCCTGAGCTGATCGATCGCCCAATCAATTTTCCCGTAATGTTCGGCGTAAAGCCAGGCAAGCTGCTCGCGCACATCGCTGTCCTGCGGATGCCTGGTCAGATGCTCGACCATCTGATGCGCCCTGGCTTCCTGGTTCTCTTTGGGCGCCTGTACAGCGCTGGAATCTTTCGCCAATCCCAGTTTGAGATTGTTTTTCTTTACCTCAAACTTTTTCGGTTCCCTGCGTTTGGTCAAAAAGTCGTCGTCCTGCAGGTGAGCAATGCGCTGAGCGGCTTTGTCTGCCTGCTCCGTACCCGGAAACTCATATTCAACACGTTGCAGACACTGCCTGGCCTTGGCAGGATCGTTGCGATATTTCAAATGAAAATCAGCAAGTCTGTTCAACACAAACGATCCGTTAACCACACCAGGATCACATTCACCGACAAAATACTCAAGCAACTCAACCGCCTCATCCACCTCTCCCTTGTGCTCGGCCAGAATTTCCGCAAGCAACATATGCCCCTGCATGTCGAAGGGAAAATCAGCCAATTGAACGCGAATATCAGCAATGGCTTCATCATATCGACCCCGCTTTTTCTTGGCTTCCGCCATGGCATAAAACGGCGTGGGGTCCGACTCCACACTGCCGCCGTCAAATGTGTTCGTCAAAGGGGCGAACAGTGTTTTCCCGATAGTCGGCGCCCACATGATGCCCAGTATCAGACAAACAACCGCAGTAATCGGAACCATGAAAAGCATGCCGGGTTTTCCGGCAAATTTGGCAAGCCCGAAAAGCCACCCCCCCATGAGGACAGCCGATATGACCCACTTCAACACCAAGGCAGCCGGTTCATCTGAACGCTTGAGCGAAGCATGAGCAATCCGCCAACCTAACCAGCTGAAAAAGCCCATGGTGCAAATTCCGATCAAGATATTTAATGCCATTTCCATCGACGATATCCTTTCGTTTGTATGCCTCGTTGGGCAAACAAGTTGGGTGCTACGGGAAACTTAGACAGCGAATTTGAAAAAATGCACGTTTTTATTTCGATTCGAAATTCAACACCACCGCATAAGACCCGGGATTGTGATAATCCCCACACTCAAAAGCATTCTGAAGAAACCGACCGGTGTGGATCACCTGCACATCTTGGCAAAATGGCTCAATAAACTCCAACACTCGCGCAAGACTCAACCGATTCCAATGATACCCGTCCTTGGGTTCCACCAAATGATCGGCTCGATCCGCCATATTGAAAAAACACAAGCACGCCATACCACGCGTCACCCGGCAGACCTCCCTGAGTCCCTGGTGCATGCCTTGAATCGAAAGATGTTCGAACAGGTCGTGCACAAAAAAGTAATCCACCGAATCGGTTTCCGCCTGTATTTCAAACACATTCCCCACCTCAAACCGAGCCTTGGGGAATTGTGCAAGGGCATTGGAAATATTCTTCGGACAGATATCAAACCCATGGTAATTCATGATTGCCGACATGCCAAAAGCATCCATGTACCGATAGTCATTGGCGGAACCACAGGCTGCTTCCATCACGGAGATTGGAGCCATGTCCCATTGTTTAAAAACCTCGCGCCAACGGTTTTGAAAGCCGGTCAGCACTCTTGGATCCAACTCCGTCGCTCCAAGAGACTCAGTGCATCGCAGGGCCTGATCGATATAATGCTCAACCGGATCGGGACTGCTCCTCTGCAGTCGCCATGTTTCAATGAAGTAGGCAGGGATGGGAATGGATTGAAAAGAATCCATTCCACTCTCCAAAGCTTCCAGCAACAAGGCACGCGTCCTGGGGGCTGGACGGCGCTGAAGCACGCTGAGCACATAGCTCATGGAAATACCAAAACGATATTCCGACCAAATCAATTCCCGATACTTCTCCGGCTGAAGACGGTCCACCAACAACCCACGTGAGAGAATACTCGGAAAATGAATACGGGGATCTTCCACGCTGGAAACGAGATAATCCTTCAGAAATCCATCTTCATGCCGCATCCATGCCTCACGCAGTGCATGCGATTCGGAACTCAAGTCGGTCTGATTATTCATGGTGGACATTCAAGAAAAAAGGGCGACCCGTGGATCGCCCTTCTGAAATAACTCTAGGAAAACTGATACCTTACAGTCCCTTGCTGAGAATGTGTTTCAGCAAATCACCGACACGGTTGCTGTAACCCCATTCGTTGTCATACCAGCTGACCAGCTTGAAGAAGCGGCTGTTCAACTCGATACCGGAACCGGCATCGAAGATCGAAGAAGAGGCGCAGTGAATAAAATCAGTGCTGACCACTTCGTCATTGGTCCATTCCAGAATACCTTTCAGGTAAGTTTCGCTGGCCTTCTTCATGGCAGCGGAAATTTCGGCGTAGCTGGTGTCCTTGGAGGTACGAACGGTCAAGTCCACGCAAGAAGCAGTCGGAGTCGGCACGCGGAAAGCCATACCCGTCAATTTGCCCTGGACCTCAGGTAATACCAGACCGACGGCCTTGGCGGCACCGGTTCCGGAAGGAATGATGTTAATGGCGGCCGAACGTCCACCTTTCCAGTCTTTCCGGCTGGGACCATCCACAGTCTTCTGGGTAGCGGTGTAGGCATGCACGGTGGTCATCAAACCCTCGTCAATGCCAAAACCTTCCTTGAGCAACACATAGACCAGCGGGGCCAGACAGTTGGTGGTGCAGGAAGCGTTGGAAATGATATGGTGATTGGCAGGATCATAGGATTCATGATTCACACCCATGACCAAGGTCGCAATCCCGTCGCCCTTTGCGGGAGCGGAGATAATGACCTTTTTGGCTCCTGCTTCAATATGCCCTTGAGCAGCATCGGCACTGGTAAACAAACCGGTGGACTCGATGACCAGGTCAACGCCCATGTCTTTCCATGGAAGACCGGAAGGCTGACGTGCGCTGACCACATGAACGTCTTTGCCGTTTACCACGAGGATATCGTCATCTTCCTTGTCCTCGGAAGATTTACGAGAGCTGACCTCACCATTGAAGCGCCCCTGTGTGGAGTCGTATTTCAAGAGATATGCCAGGTTGTCAGCGGGTACCAGGTCACCCACAGCGACCACTTCCACTTCGTTACCCAGAAGACCTTGCTCTGCGAGTGCGCGGAAGACCAGGCGACCGATCCTTCCGAAACCATTAATTGCGATTTTTACTGCCATAATATTTCTAACGTTCCAATTTCAAATGCTCAGTTCAAAAAATGAGAGATGGATACTAATCACCACCCGCCCCGCGTCAATGGCGAATTTACGGGCATCATTCGTCTTCGTCTATTCGTCCCATTGCGATTCGAAGTGGTGGGATATCGCTTTAATTTAGCATACGCTGCCGCGCGTCCTCCGCATTGCCTGGATGTAAACTGAAATCTGCCATTGTCTGATTGATCTGGCATACTGACTGCTTTAAAATGATTCTCAGATTCAAGAACAACACTCACCATTGGGTGTGTTCAGGTGAAACCCTTTTCCTCTCAGGAAAGTTCATTCATGCGTTTTTTTGAAACCAAGAGCGAGGTAATCGAAGAAACAGAGTCGGTTATGCAGGCCCTGTGGCGTCGTGCGTACCCGAACAGGACGCCCGAATTGCCGATGAGAGCACTTGAAACGGTGCGCAAAGCTTTCTATGGGAACCATCCCGACTACGAAGCCAATGATGCCCCTTATCATGATCTGGAACACACCTTGAGAGCCAGCCTTTGCTGCATGCAACTCGTGGAGAAGAATATTCACTGCCCTGCTTTCATATCACTCACTCCCGAGATGGCTGAATTGGCCTGGATTGCCATCCTGTTTCATGACACAGGCTACCTGAAGGACCAGGGCGACAAAGAGGGTTCGGGAGCCAAACATTCATTTGTGCATGTATCTAGAAGCCAGATTTTTGCGGCAAAATGGATGTCTCACCAAGGCTTGAATGAAACATCCATTCAAAGAGTGAATTCGATGATCTTATGCACGGAGTACCACCCTCAGCGACCGGCCATCCATTTTGATAGCGAAGAACACCGATTGGCCGGGTGCATGGTAGGGACCGCAGATTGGCTGGCTCAGATGGCAGCACCGGATTATCTACTCAAATTACCGTTCCTTCATCAGGAAATGCTGGAAGCTCGAAACGCTTCACCCGACACACCTCACCCCATGTTCATACCTGATACGGATACGGAACTGTTGGAATCAACACCTCGATTCTTCGATCAATTGGTGAAACCCAAACTGGAACAGGAATTCGAGGGTGTGTTTCATCTGTTGAGCGATCCCTTTCCCAATGGCCCAAACCCATATCTCGACCGGATACTGAAGCACCTTGAAAACATTAACCAGAACAGCAGATTGATGTCAAAAGGCTGAACTCTTCCATCTACCCAAGACGACAGGCGGCTCAATGAATCTTGCTCAGACGACTTTCGGCCACTTCTCGCACATAAGCAAATTCAGAATGTCGGGCCGCGTCCAGGACGCTCTTTGAACCACCCAGCTTCAAGGGAATTCGATCAATGATGAGTCCCGCCATTTCACGAATTTCTTTGTGATCATCGGTCAATAAATCCACCAGGTCGGCAAGGGCAGGTTCGGCGTAAGGAACCTTTGAATTGAGCAGTCGCAAAACAGCCAATCGTACCCCTGGATCCGGATCCTTCAGCAGCGGGAACAGCAAGGCCGTGGTTTTCGCATCCACAAACCCCGCAGCCATGAGTGCATTGGCAGCTTCCTTCCTGACCTCCGAATCGGGATTTCGGAGGGCTGAGATAAACACATTCTGATGCGCATGCAAGTGGCGCCCCAACGGAACCAGTGCACGCAAGATACGAGACTTACCCTGTGCATCCGCCCCCCCCATGGCTTCAATCAGCGCGGCGACAGCCGGTTCGCCGATGCGACCAAACACCTCAAACAACACACCGTCCACGTTGAATGATTTGCTCAACAACAACTGGATCAACGTTTCCAAAGCGGGTCGAGCTTCCGGCCCCAATAAATACATCCCATAAACCCCCGCATTACGAACACCCGGATTCGGATCCCCTAGACTTTCCTCCAACAGCCCCAGCGAAACCGGCCCCATGTGAGCCAACCCCTTCGCGGCTTCCATTCGCAATCCCCTGTCTTCATCAAACAGAGCCGACCTGAATGCATCCAGCTTTTCTCCCTCTCCCACATCCAGCACACCCAAAGCCACAGCAGCCATGGCCCGGGCATGGTATTTTTTCAACGGTGACTTGATCCCAAGCTTTCGCCCGATGACGGTGGAACCGTACTTGGATTGAAACTGATCCGTCCAATGCTCGATAGAGGAAGGCCCGTTGGCCACCAGATCGAGGCAATAGGGGCCAAACAAAGCCTGATGATCCACAATCAACTTCAAAGTTTCCGATCTGACCTCCTTGTCACTTAGTTGCAATTTCAACAAATGCTCGGACAAGG
>JAQCFT010000128.1 GCA_027619545.1 Verrucomicrobiota bacterium
CTTTTATAGGGGGTGGGGTTTAGTGACCCATGTTGTTCATGGTGTCAAAAAGGGTCATGGCATCCAGCATTTCACTGGAGGAACCATTGTTCAGCAGGTACTCACCCCAATTGAACAGTGCACCTTCAAGCAGGTTGTCGTCCAGTCCACCGATGCCAGGTGTGACGGAGTTGAGTTCTGAGGCCAACAACTGCTTGGCCAATTTGACTGATGCGTCCTTGTTGTTTTTGTTGTCGAGGATGTTCAGGGCTTCCAGCACACCACTGGCGTCAACGATGCCTTCAGCGCTGGGGGTGAACACGTAAGGGGCATCCAGGGCGATCTGTTCCACCAGGCCGAGGAGTGCTGGCATTTCGGCGGTCAAGTTGTCTCCCTTGCCTTTGCGGCCGGAAGCTTGGGCTTTCCAGAATCCGATGGTGCGACCAGTACCTGTGAGGATACCGTTGTTCAAGTCGTCCTGAACGGTTGATGGATCGAGTTCATAGGTCACATCAAAAACCTGCACACATTCGGAAGGCAGGGTTTCGGTCCAGAGCACTGATCCGTCATAGGAATAAACCAGGGTATATCCGTTCGCATCCGCCAGTTGTAGGCCTTCGAAGAGGAAGATGCCATCGTCTCCTGCGGTGTCATTTGCCACAACAGTTTCATTGTAGTCGTTCGTTCCGGAAAGTTGGACATTCACCCCTGCGAATGGAATTTCTCCGGTTCCAGCCACGTTGATGGATACCAGGCCGGTAATGGTGATGTACTGGTTGAACTGAACCTGAGGCAGATCAATGTTGGAATTGGTAATAACAACGGAGTGTTCCGTGATGCTGCCGGGCGCCACATAGAACTCTGATTCGTTCGGGTTGACAAATGTTACAGTGTATTCACCTGGAACGATTTCAGAAACGGTGAAGTTGCCGTTTTCATCGGTTTCAGCCACAGGAGTTCCATTCAGCAAAACGGTGATGTCGGAGAAATCAAAAACAGCAGCCGGCGTGTCGCATGTGGCTGGATCAAGGTCAACTGAGCCGGAAATGCTGAACGTGGTTGGACCGTCATTGTTGTTGTTGTCGTCATTGTTGTCGCAATCAGTTGCCAACGCGATCCAGCGATCGTTAGAATCGGTGGTCGTGGTTGTGGCCGATGTTTGTGATTCCCCGTCGTCGAAGACATTGATGTGGGTGTTGATGAAGCCGTCGCCGGGATTGCTGAAGCAGGCTTCGAAGCCACGGAGAACGTCATCGATGAAGACCCATGCAAATTCGCTTGAGCTACCATCCACCAGTTTGGATCCGTTTCCATTTGCTGTAATGTCTTCCTTGAATTTGATGAAAGCGTTGTTTGCTTCTTCCAGTGCAGGGACTCCCTCGATGGTTAACACGAGTGCGCACATCATGCCGGATTCACAGTCAAATCTCAGGTAAAGGTTGGATTCAATTTCTTTGCTGGAATTTCCTGCCCGATACATAGGGGCATAAAAGTCGTCATCAGACCAATCGGAAATGTCGCCGTCAACGACGATGGGGTTTGCATTTATTGCAAATGCATTAGTTGTCAAGGCCAGAAGGCCTGCGATGATTTTGTTCTTTAATGTCATACTCTTTTTCGGAGATTCTTTTTCAATTTTAGTTTTGCCGATGATTCGCGAAGGATACGCGATTCATTTAAAGTGTTAGCTGCTAGCGTGCCATTCCGTTGTGGAATGGTAAAAAAAGTCGTAAGACATTAATAGTAAGTAAAAACCGTTATCCGATTTGCGTTTTTCAAAATTGATAACGTGCTAATATGAGTGTATGCGTAATCTGTTGATTATTAAGTAGATTGTTTTGTGTGGTGCTTTTTGTTTGAATTAGATAATTATGCATACGCATTGCGAAATGTGTTAAAAATACCTATAATGCAATGCGAAATATATATTGCATGGTTTGGGGTATGCCTGGTTGATCAAGGGACGGTGAGACAATTTGCCTAGATAATACCCTGAATGCGGTTCAAACCAATTTAGCAAACATGAGAAGAACACTATTTTCTCACTAAGCCAAACACTAGTTTTTGAAGGGAAATGTCGTGTTTTAAGAGGTGTGATCATTAAAAAACTGCTACTTATTACCCCTTTCACGGGTTCTTATTATTCGGGTGATGGCTGAAGGGGGGCATGAAATGCTCCAGAGCATCATATCGCCATGTTACGAAACACACATGAAGGTGGTAAGTGGTCGTAAAAGTGGGACATCGGGCGTTTCGTTTCCTGCTGTGAGCAAGGTTGTGCTGGAAAACCGACTACTGCAAAGGTCTCCTGACCGGTTCCTCCACTCCACCGTAGAAAAAGTGATGGGACCCGATCATGACTTTTGGTTTTTGGATGTATTTATTGGCATTGACCCATTCAACATGGCCGTCCAGATAGCCTTCGTTCGATCCTTCCGGCGCATCTCCTTGACGGTTGAAGTGATTGACGCCTCGCATCAATGGGTCCGAGTCACCAGGGCGCTTCCAGTCGCCATCCAGTTGTCGATTGATATCGGTCCACAATACTTTGTAATAGGGATTATCGGTGTTTTTTTGAGCGAAGATGGGAACCCCGGCATTGAAGATGGATTTGTCGGGGTAGTAACTCTGGTTTTCGTTGTAAGCTTTGTTGGCCGCCCAATAGACATATCCGAACACTGATTCACGGCCCCCGGGCCAGGTCCAGAAATCATCTCGCCCCCACTTGGCGTTGGAGGGGCAATAAAAAGAAGTACGCGGTACGCCATACTGTTCGTGGTAGGTGTCTCGGAATTTGACCGAATACCAGTGCGGGTTGATGTTGTCGGTCGGCTGGAAGTTCCCCTCGTAATCATCCGAATACATGAGGACAGCGTAGGTCAACTGTTTGATGTTGTTGATGCAGGAAGTGCGCTTTGCCTTTTCCTTGGCTTTGGACAAGGCGGGTAAAAGCATGCCGGCCAGGATGGCGATGATCGCGATGACCACCAACAATTCAATCAGGGTAAACCCATGAGCCGTACGGGAGTATGTGCTGCGTTTCATGATGAGTGGGCATTTTATAGCAGCGAATGTTGAAGAACACAAGATAGAGATTGTGAATGGGATGAGGTGTATCTGGTTGCTTCGAGTGGTGTGTTTTGCGACATTGTCGCCATGTCAACTTTCTTCCAGAATCACATATCTCGGATCAGGAAAGCTGCTTATGCTTCTTGTTTCGGTCTTGTCTGGGCGGCCTGGTCCTGGAGTGGCATCTCAGTTGTTCGAGCTCAGGAGCCCGAATTGGCTGCAGATTTGGTTCAAATCAGAAAATTGGAATTTGCGGCTTCTCCCCAGGCGGTCGGTTTTACCCGGATGCCATCAAACGTCACTCGGATGACATGGACCAATCTGGTTTCTCCCGAACAGGTGGAACTCAATCGCATCCTTGAAAACGGGTCGGGAGTGGCCGCTGGTGATGTGAATGGTGACGGTTTGTGTGATTTATATTTCGCAACCCTAAATGGTCCCAATCATCTTTACCTGAACCGAGGTGCTTGGGTGTTTGAGGATGTGGTGCTCGCCGGTGGTGCCGATTGTTCAGGGCAGGCCTCCACCGGAGTGCTGTTGGTGGATTTGGATGGTGATGCGGATCTTGATCTGTTGGTCAACGGTATAGGGACGGGCACCCGCATGTTTCTGAATGATGGGGCAGGGCGCTTTTCCGAAAAAGTGGATTCGGGGCTGCTTCACAGGGGGGGATGCATGTCCATGGCCATGGCCGATGCAGATCAGGATGGAGATCTGGATCTGTATGTCACCCACTATCGCGAAAACACCTGGAAGGATCTGCCTCCCGGAGTGAATCCACGGGTGATTCAAAAAGATGGGAAACCTTATGCCATGCCCGATGACCGTTTTGTCGCTGTGGCCTCCGGCGGACCTCGTCCTCAGATCATTGAAATCGGCGAGCCGGATGCCTTTTATCTGAATGACGGGAAGGGTGTTTTCACAATGCAGTCCTGGATGGAAGGACGGTTTCTGGATGAACATGGAAACCCTTTGTCGGACCCACCCAGGCATTGGGGGTTGTCGGTGATGTTTCGTGATTTGAATGGCGACAAATTTCCGGATCTGATCGTGTGCAATGATTTTGCCTACGGTGAGGATCAGGTCTGGATCAATCAGGGTAAGGCGGTGTTTCGTCAAATCTCCAATGCCTCCATGCGGCAATCCAGCTGGTCTTCCATGGCGGTCGATGTGGCCGATATCAACCGTGATGGGCATGATGATTTTTTCGTGGTGGAAATGCTCAGCCGTCAGCATTCCAAGAGAATGACCCAACGGGCAAACCAGGAAACGGGGATTCAGTGGCCACCGGTTCGCATGCCCCTTGACCGGCCACAAACCCAGAGGAACACATTGTTCATGGGGCGAGGGGATGGCTCTTACGCGGAAATTGCCAGGTTCGCCGGTTTGGATGCCACAGAATGGAGTTGGGGAACAGCTTTTCTGGATGTGGATCTTGACGGATGGGAGGATCTGTTGGTGGCGAACGGAAACAATCATGACCTCCTGGATGGGGATGCGACCATTGCTGCCGTTACGCGGATGCGGTCGGCTCCAAGAGGCCGGACTCCGAGAACATTGTTGATGTATCCGTCCCTTCACACGCCCAATCTGGCTTTCCGTAACAGGGGCGATACCACCTTTGAGGAAACGAGTGATCAGTGGGGCTTTCACGATGCCGGTATTTCGCAGGGTTTGTGTCTGGCTGATTTGGATGGGGATGGGGATTTGGATGTGGTGTTGAACAACCTTCAGGACAAGCCGGGAATTTATCGCAATGACGCCACCGAACCCCGCATTTCTGTCTCGTTGGCGGGACGGTTGAACAATTCGGGAGGCATTGGCGCGCGGTTAATCCTGGAACCAGGCACCCCTTCGGATGTTCCGATCCAAACTCAGGTCATGATTTCAGGAGGGCGTTACCTTTCGTCCGACCAGTCTCATCGGGTTTTTGCTTTGCCTGAGCAAATGGAAAAAGTGCGATTGAAAGTCGAATGGCCTTCCGGACGGAAAACTTTGCTGGATGGCATTCAAGCCAACGTTCATTACCACATTCGCGAACCAAACAATAGCATAGCAGAAACCACTGTCAAAAAGCAGGGTTTAACCACTAAACCTCTCTTCGAAAATGCGTCACTACCGTTGAGTGTCGAGCATGCTTTCGAATCTCAGCCCGTCGAGCTGATTCCGCAACCGATGTTGCCCTACCTGATCGACCGGAAAGGCCCGGTCATGGATATGGCGACAACTCCCGCGGATGGGGAGTTGTTGGCGATAGGCCATGGAGCATGGTTTGGGGTGAGATCTTCCTTGGAACCTGGGAAAGTGGTCTCGCCAGGGGGGGCACATGGGTTAGCCTTGCATGGAAATGTTCGGGATGTCGCTGTCTGGACAGAGATCGATGGCATTCCTCGAGTGGCTGTTTCCATCAGTAACCTCAAGGTGCTGGCTTCAGAGGGGCTCAAAGGGGTTCGATCGCATGCGAGTGTTCACATCTACAAATATCAGAAGGGTGTTCTAACGCTGAGTGAGTCCCTGATGGGACACGTGACGATGCCTGGCACATTGGCGCTGATTGATTACGATTCCGATGGCGACAAGGATTTGTTCGTAGGGGGACGCATGAATGCAGGCAGATATCCCGAACCGGCCATCTCAAGGCTTTATCGTAATGATCAGGGGCGTTTTAAGCTGGACCTTGATCAGAGTCGCGCCTGGTTTTCCATGGGGTTGGTCACCGATGCGATATCGGTGGATTGGGACGGGGACAAAGACATGGATTTGTTGGTTGCCTGTGAATGGGGCGCCTTGCAGTTGTGGGACAATGTTGGAGGCAGTTTTACTGAGAAGACCGGGGCGGTTGGGTTCGCTGCACGTAAAGGTTTGTGGACTGCTTTGGAAGTGGTCGATCTGGATCAGGACGGGGATATGGATATTGTGGCTGGAAATTGGGGAAACAATACCTCCTATCAAAGCCACCTTCATCACCCAGTGCGCATCTATCATGGAGATCTGGATCGCAACGGGACCTATGACGTGTTGGAGAGCTACTTTGATTCAGAGCTAAAAGCACAGGTGCCTGCGCGAGATCTGATTGCTCTGGGAGAAGCCTTTCCTTTTATTCAGTCAAGGCATCGAACTTATGTGGGGTTGTCCGGTCTCGGAGTGGAGCAGCTTTTTGAAGGAGTTGCGACTCTGGATCAATGGGTGGAAGCGCAAGATCTCGAGTCGGGGGTTTGGTGGAATGAAGGAGGGACTTTCGAATGGCAGGCGCTTCCGATGGCAGCCCAACTGTCGCCCGTCTCATCCATTGCAGTTGCCGATTTCAACGGGGACAATCGACCTGACATTTTTCTGGGGCAAAACTTTCAGGCGATACGACCTGAAAACTCCAGATTCGACGCCGGTTTGGGTCTGGTTTTGATCAACGAAGGGGAAAAGAAATTTCGCTCCTTGTCTGCGGTAGAGAGTGGCATGCGTTTGTTAGGGGAACAAGATGCCGCATGGGCTGTTGATTGGAATCAAGATGGGCGGACGGATTTGCTGGTTGGCCAGACCGCTGAAGCGTTGCAATTATTCCTTCAAACTAATGATCCTTCGATTGCTGCCGGTGCTCGTCAATGATTGCCAGTGCTTGCGAAGCGCTCATCCTGAAGGCGAAATCGGTCACATGTGACAAAGGGGTTTCATCCGGATTGATCTCAATGAGAATTGCCCCCGCCTGTTTTGCTGCGTGAGCCAATCCGGCTGCGGGGTAAACGACCGAGGAAGTTCCCACTGAAAAAAAGACTTCACAGGTGGAAGCGACGGACTCGGCTTTTCGCATGGCGTCCATTGGCAGCGACTCACCAAACCACACCACACCGGGTCGCAGATAACTGTGACAACGTGGACATTTGGGAGGAAGTGTGGAAGTGGGGGCCCAATGTTCGATTTCATGTCCGTTGTCAAAGCAAAGGGTGCGGTGAATATTTCCGTGAAGTTCGATGACTTCCCTGGAGCCAGCTCTTTGATGAAGGCCGTCCACGTTTTGGGTGATCAGGTGAAACGCATCGATGTGATTTGCCAACGATGCGATGCGTTTGTGGCCTTCGTTGGGCTTTGCCTGGGAAATTAAATTGCGGCGGTGCTCATACCAGTTCCACACACGTTCGGGATGGCTGAGAAATCCTTCCGGACTGGCGAGCTCTTCGGGACGATAGTTTGCCCACAGGCCTGTTTGGGCGTCCCGAAATGTGGGGACGCCGCTTTCCGCAGAGATTCCCGCGCCCGTCATCATAGTCCAAATGCTTGTTTTCAGCAGAATGGAATGGAGGTTGTCCGGGATGGATTTCGTGTGAATATCAATGGGCATTTACAGATATCATGGTTGCCAGCAGGATTTCCTTCAAGTAGGTTCCGGAGATTCTTTTTAGTCCGGCATCAAGGATCAAAACAAAATTGCAAATGACACCATCGCAACAGCAACGAATCAAATCGTCGACATCCATGTTTGCAAGTTTCCTGCTCTGCTACTTCGTTGTGTCCTCTGGTGGGGGAACAGCTGCGGACTTCAAGTTCTTGCAGCCTTTCGATGCAGGTGGGGCGGTCATTGACGCCGTGGTAAGTGCGGAAAGATCCGACAGCAATGACATGGTGCGTTCTTCATTCGGTCCGCTGCAGGTTGAAAATCGATGGGACGTTGGGGAGATGTCCGATGAGGAGCAGCTTTATTTGGAATTGGTGAATCGAGCACGTGCTAACCCTGCGGCTGAGGGGGATTGGTTGGTGGACACCGGTGACAAAGACATTCTTTCGAACCTATCCTTTTTCAATGTGGATCTTGATCGAGTGTTGAACGATCCCGATTACGGGTTTTACCAGTTGGCTTCAGCGCCACCACTGGCTCCCAATGCCAGGTTGAATCAAGCGGCCAGGAAACACGCCCGGGACATGTTTGAGAACACGTTCCAAGCTCATGTGGGCAGCGATGATTCCACTGCTGGGGATCGGATCTCGTCGGTGGGATATAATTGGGGGGCTTACAGTGAGAATGTTTTCGCCCAGGCGGATTCAGTTGTCCACGGTCATGCTGGATTTCAAATTGATTGGGGTTTTGGTCCCGGTGGTGTTCAAAATCCTCCCGGTCATCGTATTCAGATTCACAACGGTAATTATCGGGAATTCGGAGTGGGTGTAGTGAAAGGCAATAAACTCAATATGTTTCCCGATAGCAATGATCCAAAATACCGAAATGTCGGTCCGCAGGTGGTGGCGCAGTTGGTGGCAAGGGAGTTCATTGACGGGCCTTTTATTACTGGAGTCGCGTTTTACGATTTCAATGGAAATGCCTTTTACGATTTGGGTGAAGGATTGGGGGGGGTCGCTGTGACGGTCCCGGGGAGCCTGTATCATGCCGTGACCGCCTCTTCCGGCGGGTATGCCATCCCTGTGGATACGAACGGGAATTACTCCATCGGCATGGAAGGAGTGGGGCTGCCCAGTCTGACCTCTTCGGTCGTTGTTGCCAACAGAACCAATGTTAAAAAAGATTACATAGTGGATTACGCGCCAAGCGTGACGGGACCCTTAAAGCCTGCCCCCGGATTGCCCGCGACTTATCAGGTCAACCGCTTGCCTTTGGCTGAGAAATATCAAATCGAGCGGAACATCAGTGCCCCATTCACCGCAACCGAGGGTGGCGAGCAGGGGATGGATGAATTCAACTATGTGGGTATCGGTTCCTATACAGTGCTTCAATCGGTCATTACACACGCAGGAACCCATGCATTTCGTCTTGCACACAATGCTCCCATTGGTGATGAATTTCTGGAATGGAATCGAAATTTTGTGGTCAGTCCCGATGCTTCCATAACGTTTCAAAGTCGGTTGGGAAGTGCTTTTGAAAATGAGACCGCTTCCTTTCAGGTGAGTCCTAATGATGGAATGAATTGGCATTCGTTATGGACACAGGTCGGCACGTCATTAAACAGTAATCCGGTACTTGCACCTTCCGAGAGGACATTCTCTCCGCGCGTCATCGATTTGAGTGATTTTGAAGGGCAAACCATCCGTGTTCGTTGGGTGTTTGAATTCACCAGGGGGCGTGTTTGGGTGGGCAGCGATGAGTTCCAGGGAACTGGGTGGTATATTGATTCGATCAGCGCTACCGGATTGAAGTCTCTCGAAAGTACCGTATTTCCGGAGCAACCTGGAAACTCATTCACCTTCACGCCTGAATCGACAGAACCCTTCACACTCAGAGGGCGCGCTTTTATCAAAGGAGAGTGGCGCCCCTGGGGTGATCGTACGGCGGTCGGCGATTCGAGTTTCCAACTTGGTGCGCGCATTTTGGGAGTGAGCCAAAGTGGATCTCTCATGACAGTTCAACTTGAAATCCCGGGTGGAAATGGATCAGCCGTTTTTGAGTCGGCTAGTGCACTGAGTGGTCCATGGCTTCCGGCGGTTCCTGTATCTGTGGATCCGGGGCAACAACAAAATGTTCTGCACATCACCTTGGAAATCGGAACGGATGCTAATCGTTTTTTTCGAATCCATACCGAGTGATCGGGCAAATCTTGTTTCCGACAATGATTTGCGAGTCATCTGAATCTGTCGTTTAATCGCCTCTCATGACATGTCGCGATTGACACCATTAAAATTGCCGAGCACCCAAGTCTTGATTTTTGTACGCGATTCATGATGAGATGCGCCTATGCAGATCCTTTCCATTAAAAATCATCGTCAGAGATCGGTGTTGTCGTTGGTTTTTTGTGCACTTATCGGTGTCTGGTTGGATGGGAAAGCAGCCGATCAGGGCAAACGTCCCAACATCCTGTTTGCCTTTGCAGATGACTGGGGGCGGTATGCAAGTGCCTATGCTGCGGTGGATGGTCCGGGCACCATGAACGATGCCATTCAAACACCTCATTTCGACCGTGTCGCACGTGAGGGGGTTTTGTTCAAGAACGCGTTTGTGACCGCGCCTTCCTGCACACCTTGTCGTAGTTCACTGCTTTCCGGTCAATACTTCTGGCGAACAGGTCAGGGAGCTATTTTGCAGGGTGCAAAATGGGATGCCAATATTCCTTCGTATCCGTTGATCCTGCATGATGTCGGGTATCATATTGGTGAAACGTATAAAGTATGGAGTCCCGGTTCTCCAGTGGATGCCCCTTACGGAGCGGGTAAGTATGCGTATCAAAGTGCGGGCGGCAAATTCAACCAGTTTTCGCAGAACGTCACCCAGATGGTGCGCCAGGGAAAATCGATAAAAGAAGCCAAACAGGTTCTTTACGACGAGGTCATGCGGAATTTTAACGACTTTCTGGAAGCTCGACCGGACGGTCAACCCTTCTGCTATTGGTTTGGACCCACTTTGGTCCATCGCAAATGGACCAAAGGTTCGGGCAAGGAATTTTGGGGGATTGATCCTGACGCATTGAAAGGAAAGATGCCGGCATTTTTACCCGACGTGCACGAAGTACGCCAGGATATGGCCGATTATTTCGGTGAGATCCAGGCGTTCGATGCCGCACTGGGACTGATGCTGAAGCGTCTTGAGGAAATGGGAGAGTTGGACAACACCTTGGTCGTTGTCAGCGGGGATCATGGTGCGCCCGGATTCCCGAACGGGAAATGCAATCTCTATGATTTTGGCGTTGGCGTTTCTTTGGCCGTACGTTGGGGGGATTTCAACGGTGGCCGGGTGGTCGAGGATTTCATCAACCTGATGGATCTGGCGCCTACCTTTTTAGAAGCCGCCGGCGCCAAAACTCCTTCTGTGATGACCGGACGCAGTTTCGTGTCCGCTCTCAAATCGGATCAATCCGGATGGATTGATCCGACCCGCAACTGGGTGGTGACCGGGCGCGAACGTCATGTGGCCATGTCGCGCGAGGGGTATGTGCCATATCCACAACGTGCCCTGCGAACACCGGACTTCCTCTATATCCTCAATTTCGAGCCCCATCG
Organism: Verrucomicrobiota bacterium; assembly: GCA_027619545.1. Taxonomy (GTDB): domain Bacteria; phylum Verrucomicrobiota; class Verrucomicrobiia; order Limisphaerales; family AAA164-E04; genus AAA164-E04. The sequence continues at coordinate 10,981 of JAQCFT010000128.1, forward strand.
TTGGCCGATGGGGGATCCATTGCATATGGGGATGGATAAACGTCCCTCCCTGGAAGACCTCACCGAACGAACCTTCGTCACCTACGCCGACATGGATGCGAGCCCCACCAAAGCCTGGTTGTTTGATCACGAGTCAGATGCCTCATGGAAGTGGTATTACGATGTGGCATTTGGACGAAGACCTTTTGTGGAATTATACGACTTGAAACGCGACAAAGATCAGATTCGTAACGTTGCTCAAAGCGTTGAATACGCAAGGGTGAGAGGGAAGCTCCATGAGCAGTTGATGACAGTCTTGCGCGATACCAATGATCCAAGGGTCACCCAGGAATCCCCTGTTTTTGAGCATGCACCATTTGCCGGAGAATAATGTCCGGTTGTCCGCTGCGGATCAGATGATCTCGAATAAGATGCAACGTCCTGCAACGAGAAGGTTTCAAATTCCCTGTCTTACCCATTTGTCATTCCTGTGAACGATATGAGCCATTCTGAACATAAAGCGGTGATCTTCGACATGGACGGCGTGTTGACCGATTCCGAACCCCTTATCAATGAAGCTTCCGTCCTGATGTTTCAGGAACTGGGCGTCAAAGTTCAACCCGAAGATTTCTACCCCTTTGTCGGGACGGGCGAAAAACAATACATCGGCGGTGTGGCGGAGAAATACGGTGCCACGATCGATTTGTTCGAGGCAAAAAGACGTACCTATGAAATTTATCTGAAACTGGCTCCACGCAAATTAAAAAGCTTTCCAGGCGCGATTGAATTGGTTCATCAATGTCGTGCGAAGGGATGGAAAGTAGCGCTCGCATCCAGTGCCGACATGATCAAGATCGAAGCAAACCTGACTCAAATCGGTTTACCGGTTGACGAATGGGATGCCATTACGGGTGCGGATCACGTTGAACACAAGAAGCCGGCACCCGATATTTTCCTGGCATCAGCCAAACAGCTCGGTGTGAAGCCCGAATATTGCGTGGTGATTGAGGATGCCGAACATGGTGTGCAAGCAGCCAAGGCGGCCGGTATGCGTTGTGTTGCCGTGATGCATACGTTTGCGGAAAATAAGTTGGGTCGCGCTGATTTGATTAAATCTCACATCAAAGATATTGATCTTAGGGATCTTTTTGGGGACGAATGAAGCGGTGTATTGAGGCGAGCGAGTGTGTAGATCAAACTGGGTGCACAACTGAAAAGGTGGAGCCCCGCTGCTTTGGGGCCGACGGCGCGTTGAGGTTTGCGAAAGCCAGCCA
>JAQCFT010000129.1 GCA_027619545.1 Verrucomicrobiota bacterium
GAGCGTTTGTGTGAAACGTATTGGTATCCGTTGTATGCCTTTGCCCGGCGAAAGGGTTGTTCGCCCCATTTGTCCGAGGATTTGGTGCAGGGGTTTTTTGCTCAAATGTTGCGTCTTAAATCACTTGGCAAGGCATCCCGGGAGCGTGGCCGATTCCGCTCATTTCTTCTGGCCTCCTTTCAGCATTATATAGCCGATGCTTATGCGCGATCAAAAGCGCAGAAGCGCGGCGGGGATCGAGCCATCTTATCCTTGGACGCCGTGCAGGCCGAGGAACGTTACACACTGGAACCTGTCGATCAAAATTCCCCGTCGGAATTGTATGATCGTCGATGGGCGCTGACCCTTCTTGAAGATACATTAAACGACTTGTCCGCTGTTTATCAGAAGGAAGGCAAGGACCAGTTTTTCAATGCCTTCAAAGGAATCTTGTCGGGTAGTGATGGGTCTGGATCGTATGCCGAATGGGCACTGGAATTGGGAATCACCGAAGCCTCTGTCAAAATGGGGGTCATGCGTATGAAGCAGCGATATCGTGCGTTGTTGATTCAGCGAATTAGGGCAACGGTGGAATCTGAGGGAGATGTGTCGGATGAATTGGCTCACCTGATACAAGCTGTAGGAGGTAAATGAGAAACGGTGAATTTGTTCTAAAAAGAAACTTTTCCTGTTACCTTGACCGGGAAAAGTCTGTGTAACGGGTGATGAAAACAGAATCGACAACATTTGAATCTCATTGCCCTCAGTGTGGAACGCCCTTGCCCCAAGATGCCCCTATGGGGATGTGTCCCAAATGCTTGCTTGCAGAGGGAAGCAAAACTTTACCCAATATTCCCTCAGTTTCAATCGAAGCGGAGAGTTATACTGCTGTAGGGGATTACGACTTATTGGAAGTCATTGCACGCGGGGGCATGGGGGTGGTTTATCGGGCTCGTCAGATGAGTTTGAATCGAGTTGTTGCACTCAAAATGATTCTTTCTGGTCGATTGGCAACCGAAAATGAAGTCACCCGCTTTCGGGCAGAAGCTGAAGCTGCCGCACACCTCCGACATCCGAACATTGTTGCGGTTTTTGACGTGGGTGAAACGGACGGACGCCATTTCTATTCAATGGAGTTTGTGGAAGGCGATCATCTTGAAACACGCATGCAGCAAGGTGCCCTTCCGATGAAGCAGGCTGTGTCCTATATGATTAAAATTGCCAGGGCCGTTCATTTTGCCCATCAACGGGGTGTGGTTCATAGGGATCTCAAACCGCAGAACATTTTGCTGGATGAACATGACCAGCCTCGTATTACCGATTTCGGATTGGCCAAGCGAATGGATCTGGATGCCGACCTCACATTGACTGGGACGGTGTTCGGAAGTCCTGCATACATGGCGCCTGAACAAGCTCAGGGCAAGCAAGATACCGTGGGCCCCCTCACGGATGTTTATGCCTTGGGTGCTATTTTGTTTCGCATGATCGCAGGGCGCCCGCCTTTTCAAGCTTCCACGCCTCTCGAGACCATGAAGGCGGTTGCTGAATCCAATCCGCCTTCGCTGATAACCATTCGCCAGGATGCACCTGCCGACCTGGAAACCATCTGTCTCAAATGCCTCGAGAAAAATCCCGCTCAACGCTATGGATCTGCCCAGGACTTGGCGGAAGAACTGGAACGTTGGATGTCAAACAAGCCCATCCTGGCCCGCCCTTCCACAGCAAAAGAGCGTTTTCAGAAATGGGTGAATCGTAATCCATTACTGGTGTCGATGTCTTCTTTGGTGTTGCTGGTGGGTTTCATTGCATTTTTGGTTGTTGGGTGGCAGTTGCAACAGACGCGCTCCGCATTGGCTAAGGCAGAGCAATTGATTGTTGCCGAAGCCACCGCGCGGGCAGCTGTCATGGAACCGTATCTGATTCTGCCTCACGATGGTCCCGTGGCTGCTGTTTCCTTCAGTAATAATGGTGAACAAATTTTAAGCGCTTCTCATGATCACTCGGCTCGCCTTTGGAATGCTCAGTCCGGGGATGTCGTGAGGGTATTCGAGGGACATGAAGGGGTCGTTGGGAAAGCGATGTTTTCGCCTGATGAACATCAAATCCTGACGGTGTCTTTTGATTCACATTTTCAATACCCCCATTTGTCGCCGAATAACGAGTTATTTGTCACAACTCGTATTCCCAGGTTTGGAGATCGTTCCGTGCGGGTTTGGGACAAGGCCACAGGTGCACAAATCTCCGTATTGGATCACGCCAATCAAGTGGTTGATGCCGATTTTTCACCCGATGGTCTACAGATAGTGACTGCTTCATGGGACCACCAGGGTAGAGTATGGGATGTTTTGTCCGGTAAAGAGACCAGCACGTTGAAATATCATCAGGCGGCTTTGCTGTCTGCAAGGTTTTCACCGGACGGCAGACAAGTCATCACTACACCATCCGGGAATGATTATCAAATCACCATCCACCCCGGTGGCGGAGGAGGATCGACATCCAGTGTTCATGAAGCGTTCATCGGATCCTTGTGGGATGTAGAAAGTGGTGAATTGGTAGAATCCATCGATAACTGTGCGCGAGATGGATTTCTAATAGGCGGATACCGCTCCAGTCGTAGTGTGGCCGAGTTCAGCGCCGACGGACAATGGATCATCCTGTCCGGGGGAAACCCTTCGAATCTGATGCTATGGAATGTGTCCAAACAACGAATCGAACATCTGCTTAAAGGACACGAAACGGAATTGGTGGGTGCACGTTTTAACACGGACAGCACTCAAGTCATTTCCTATGGAGCGGATAAAACCGCCCGTATTTGGGACGTGGCGACGGGAAGACAGACTGCTTTGTTATCCGCTCATAAGGACACTGTTCTATGGGCTGAATTCAATAAGAGTGGCAGCTTGGTAGTCACTGCTTCAGGTGATGGTACGGCTCGGGTTTGGGATGCGTCGACAGGAGTTGGTATTAGCGTGCTGAAGGGGCATCAAGACAAAGTCTATCAGGCTCGATTCAGCCCTGACGGATTAAGGGTAGTAACCGCTTCTGAAGATGGGACTGCGCGGCTTTGGGATGCCGCAACGATGATGCATTTGTCCAAGGTGTTTCGCGGACATGAGCGTAAGGTTGTCTCGATGGATATCAGTCCAGACGGCAAACATGCAGTGACCGGATCAGCCGATGGTAAAGCGCGTTTGTGGGATATGGAATCCCAGGAAACGCTGTTCGTTTTGGAGGGTTACCAGCAAATAAAAGATGACCAGATGCGCCGCCATGCATCGGGTGATGTCAAAGATGTTCGGTTCAGTCTCGATGGTCAGTTCGTTCTCACGGCATCGGATGACAGTCAGGCCTTGATGCGGCCGGTGGACATGTCGGGAAAGCCAACCGGTGCAGATGTGTTGTTGGCACCTTTCAGTCCCTTACGCAAGTGGCGCGTTCAAGACGGTCAATTGGAAAAGCGTTTTGATGATTTGCCCACTGGGATGCAATCGATTCGATGGAGTAAGGATGGTGCCCGGTTTGTTGCGATACCCAATGGAGAAATCAGCAAGGCTATCTGGGCAAAAGGCGTGATGGGGCGAGGTTGGAGTGGCAGCAGCGAACAACTGAGTGAACCCTTCGATCTGCCTGTGTGGGAAAGCGGTTCCGGACGTGAATTATTCCGCATCAAAAACATCATTCATGAACTGAACGACGTTGCGTTCAGCGGGGATGGAAAATGGATGGCCACTGCTGACCAGGGACCTGTTCGATTGTGGGATGGCGTGAATGGTCAATGGGTGAAGACGCTTCCTGGAAGCGAAGACGCGGGAGAACTGGAATTTGTAAACGGAGCCCGTCAGTTATTCATCAAGGATATGAGGGGCGCAAACCTTTGGGAACTTGAAAGTGCTCAACGTGTAGTGACCTATCCATCGTCAGGTATTCCGTTCATCGATGCAACATTCTATGAAAATCTTGAACTTGTGCTTGGTTGGACACAGGATAATGGGATGGTTTGTCTGTTCGACATGAACAGCGGGAAGTTGCTAATCCAGTTGAACGACGTGGCCAAGCGATTGCGTAAAGCCTTGCTCAGTCCGGATGGCCGTTTGCTGGTGACCATCGGCTGGAACAAAACACCCAAAGTCTGGGATGCTCGAACAGGTGAGTTGCTGGAATCCTTGGAAGGCCACGAGGACGATGTCCTGGATGCGGTCATGAGTCCGGACGGACGTTGGCTGGGGACGGTTTCCGAAGATTATACTGCACGCCTCTGGCCATTGAATGTGATCCGAACGGTACGCTGATTCAACAGCGTACGGTAGATCGGATCGACTTGATCCGCCCGCAATCGTCAGCAATGCGGATTGTGGGCTTTCGGATACCCAAGGCTTCCCCAAACGAATGCACATGGAGGAATGGAAACCACAAGGTAACGCGGCAGGGATCCCGCAGTCGCGGGATTCTATCTGAAGGGTGCAGTAGGAATTACTTTCATTCCAAGGCGTCCTTATGAGAGTGGATGCATTGACGAAAAAGTCAAAGGAAGCTCAAAACGCCCAGCCTGAAATCATACGATTCAAGATATTGGGGCAAGTGAATAAGCCAGGATTCTATGAAGTGCCTCGGGATATTGGTATCGACTTACTGGATGCGATTGCCATCGCAGGAGGGTATGAAAAGTTGGCAGATGATGTCACTTTGAAATACACCGATGAAGGTAAAGAGAAAGTGGAGACATTCAAATTAAGAGATTTGAAAAAGACTCCTGAAAGTCAAATTCCCAAACTCAGGACAAATGCAACCATCATCGTTGGCGAATCCATTTTTTGATTCTTGATTTTTCCATGCGCTTGGGGATTGATGGGTGTCATGAAATCCTTGTGCTTTTGGAAACCGGAAATTGGGACAAAGTGTCGACGCATGTTTGCTTTCGCCGCATGCTTGTTGTCCATGAATTTGATGCATGCAGAAACGGTTCAAGTTTACATCGGTACCTACACCAATGCCAAAAGCAAGGGGATCTATGTATTCGATTTTGACACGCACACCGGCAAGGTGACTTCCGATGTGCGTTTGGCGGCTGAGTCCGTCAATCCCTCGTTTCTGGCTTTGCATCCCTCCAGACCCCTTCTGTATGCAGTCAATGAAACTGGAGATTACCAGGGAGAAAAGACCGGAGCTGTGAGTGCTTTTCATATTGCCGACCGGCATGGCGCTTTGGAGTTGATCAATCAACAGGCAAGCAGGGGAGCCGCACCGTGTCATATCCAGATCGATTCGACTGGAGGTAGTGCTCTCATCGCCAATTACACCAGCGGCACGGTGTCGGTTTTGCCTATCGAGGAGAATGGTGGCTTGGGAACCACAGCCGATGTCGTCGAACATCTGGGATCCAGCGTGAATCCTCAGCGCCAGGAAGCTGCCCATGCTCATTGCATCAATCTCGATGCGGCCAATCGTTTCGCTGTTGCCGCCGATCTTGGTGTCGACAAGGTTTTTATTTATCCATTTGATGCAAAGAACAGACGATTCAATATCTACAAAGCCGCTTCCGTTTCGGTGAAAGCCGGTTCGGGACCGCGACATTTTGCATTTCATCCGAATCAGTCTTTTGGATACGTCATCAATGAACTCAGCAATACCGTTGTGGTTTTCAGCTACGACCCAGAGCTGGGTAAGCTGGAAGAGATCCAGACTATTTCCACACTGCCCCTTGATTTTGAAGGGGTAAGTTACACTGCCGAAATCTTCATGCATCCATCTGGAAAATATCTCTATGGAAGCAATCGTGGCCACCACAGCATTGCTGCTTTTTCAGTGAATCACGAAAACGGAAAACTTACCTTGATTGAAACGGAATCCACTCAAGGTGAGACCCCCAGAGGTTTTGGGATTGATCCCACCGGCAAGTTTCTGATCGCCGCCAACCAGGGAACTGATTCGGTCGTGGTGTTCAAGATTGACGAAAACACAGGTGCCTTGCAGTCAACTGGTGTAAGAGTTGACGTGCCGACTCCAGTTTGCGTTATTTTCCGCTAAACCAGGCTGCGCCACAAGCTAGGGTTCCACCGCCGTGGGTGCGCGAGCGTAAAAGGGATTTTTGCCTCATGTTGGTTAACGCGGATCCCCATCACCAACGGGTAGCAACTCATCGCTGTCGATGCCGTTGCTTCACCTGAGCAATATCAACATATTGTATCCCATTCACTTTGCGTTGACTTCTGATGGCCTTCAGCGCTTGGTCTGGCTCACATGCCACGATCTCCTGAAACCTGAACTTTTCTGAATGGCATTGATTCTGCTATTCTTAATCCATGAACACGAGTCAATCCATGCCCCACACCACCTGTCGGTACAAATCGAATCCCTTGCGGTGGCTTTCTCGCCTTGTGGTGGCTTTGATATTTTCTCTTGGAATTCAACCTATTGTGACAAGCCAGATTGTGGTCAGTGAGCTGATGTATCATCCTGCGGAGAGCGACAATGGGGCCGAAGGTGAGTCTTTGGAGTATATCGAGTTTTACAATTCTGGATCCGAATCCGTCGATTTGGGACAATGGTACTTTGAAGAGGGGGTTCAGTTTGTTTTTCCCAATGAAACCCGGATGCAGCCCGGGTCATATCTTGTGTTGGCCAAGGATGCTGATGCTGTTTCCGCCCACTATAGCATCCATAATGTCTTCGGAAATTACGAAGGACAACTCAGCAACTCCGGTGAAGAGATTGTTTTGGTGGATGGATTTGGGGATCCGGTTCTGAGATTCCGCTACGGATCCGTCGGGGCATGGCCGGCATCAGCCGATGGTGCTGGGCATTCACTCGTTATTTTGGATCATTCTCTTGATAACGATCTCCCGGGTAATTGGAGCGCGAGCCATTCGATCGGTGGTTCTCCCGGAACTTCGGAACCATCGAGTGATCCCGGCGATCTAATGATTCATTTGGTTCGGAAAGGTTCCCGGGGCTCCTACTTCAAAGGGAATCAGGAGCCTAGTTCAGGCAATACAACCTGGACACTTCCTGATTTTGAAACGGATGACAACTGGCTCAATGGGCAAAGCGGGTTCGGCTACAGCAATGATCCGGCCGAGAGTGATCATTTGTCGACCATTCTAAACGACATGCGGAACAGTTACATTTCCCTTTATGCTCGTATTCCCTTTGATCTTCCTGCCGCCGACTTGCAACGTGTTGAAACCATGCGGTTGGTCATGAATTACGATGACAGTTTCGTGGCCTACTTGAACGGGGTGCGCATCGGAGCCGCAGGGGTCAGTGGTAATCCCCCTCCTTTTGACCAGTCAGCCAATGCCGGTAGTGATTATGATCCGTTGGCCATCGATCTAACCTCCAGTCTTGATCTGCTAAAACCCGGCATCAATTGGCTAGCCATTCAAGGACACAATGTGGGCATCGGGGTGAGTTCAGATTTTGTGATGGGACCGGAGTTGATCGCCACTCTGCGGGCTGAAGCCACAACCGGAGATCAGCAACGATCGATTGTGATCAATGAAGTGTTTGCGAATGGAACACAAACGGCGGATTTTATCGAGCTGTACAATCCAAATGACACGGAGGTTGATATTGGTGGGATGTGGCTATCGGATAAGCAGGACAATCTGATGCTCTATCAAATTCCTTCTCCCACGATCATAACTGCTGGTGGTTTTTTGGTGCAGGAGATCAGTGTGGGATTGACAGGTTTTGGGATCAGTTCGCTTGGTGAACAAGTTTTTCTGACAGCACAGGATGGGTCGTTCGTAGCTGCGTCCTATGCCTTCGGCCCAATGGACCAGGACGTTTCTATCGGGCGATATCCGGATGGCGGGGATCAATGGTTCTATCAGCATGTTTCCACTCCGGGACAAATCAATGTACGTCACCGTTTTGGTCCGGTGGTGCTCAATGAAATCATGTATCATCCCGTATTGAATGAAGAGGCTGAATACATAGAACTCCTCAACATCTCTCAAACAGAAGTGCCAGTAGGCAGGTGGAAACTCAGAGGCGTGAACGCCCTGTTCCCATCAGATATGGTGATTTCTGGGGATGCGCTGGCATTGGTGGCGGGAAATCGTAGCGCGGTGATGGAATCCTTTGGCGTTTCCGACAACATCATTGCCGACACATTTCGTGGAAGGTTGCGAAATAGTGGTGAATCCATCGGGTTGTTGAACAATTATGATGTGGCGGTGGATTGGATCGAGTATTCCGATTCCTCACCTTGGCCGGTGACGGCTGATGGTTTGGGTTCTTCCATTGAGCGTGGATGTTGGAGCGATGAACTCAACCAATCAACTCAGTGGTTCGGTTCACCAATTGGAAGACCCTCGCCCGGGGCAGCAAATTTCCTCAAAGACTGTCCCGCTAATGCACCAGATCAGGTAGTGATCGCGGAGTTTCTTTACCACGCGGCGACTGACACGGAGGATGAACGGGATTTGGAGTTCATCAAGATTCAGAATGTCAGCAATGAAATGGTGTCGTTGGACCATTGGGTGATTGCCGGCAGTGTGTTTTATCTTTTTCCGGAAGGAACACTTTTATCTCCCGGCCGACATCTGACCATAGCCTCGTCACCTGAGCGATTGGAAAGGATGTTTGAGTTTAGTGATTCACTTTTGCCTCAAGGTTACGGAGGGGGTTTGCCAAACGGAGGAGGGGACATTTCATTGATTCGAGCCGATGGGCGCTTGGTGGATCAGGTTAGCTATGATGATGACTACCCGTGGCCCTCTTTGGCCGACGGTTACGCTGGGAATCCGATCATGGGCTATTCTTTGCAAAGGCGATGTGATGTTTCACCCGGCATGTCCCCTGCGAACTGGGTGGCTCAACCTTCTCCTGCACCGAATGGACCCAACCCCCAATGGGATTGTGAGTCCTTGTCCACTTTTGAATCCATTTCGATGAATGCACAAATGATTTTCAGCACAACGACTCCGGAGATAGTCGCAACGCTTTCAGAATTTGATCGGTTGGACAATATACAATCGGTTACGATTGAATATTTCGTGGATGATTTCGAACGTGAAAATGAAGCATTAAATCAATTGCCCTTGCAGCCAGATGTGGACCAGCAGGGAGTTCAATCACCGATAAAATGGACCGTTACGTTGCCAGCGCAATCAGCAAATTCAGTGGTAAGGTATCGCGTGAAACTTCAAACTGACGAGGGCTTGACAGTCCTAAGTCCAGATTCAGAACGTGATGCATTTGCCTGGCATGCCTACTTCGTCGATCCGGCAGAGGCCACCATTCAACCCAATCAATATCACTTGTTTATTAGCTCCTCGAACTGGCGCCAACTGCACAACTGGACCGCTGCCGGTCGTGTTTCGGGAAGTCAACCGAACCCGACATGGAACAATGAAGTGTCCGCGACCTTTGTGTCACAGGGTCAGGTGTTCGATGTGACGGTTCGGCATCAGGGAAGTCGTTGGAATCGACGGGGAGGGCAGACTATTTCCTTTGACTGCCCGTCTCATCTGGACAGATCTGCACAGGTTCGAAGCTGGCGTATTCGATTTCCGTCCTATCGGAATTGGGATGACATAGACACTTTGATTTTGCAAAAGCAGTCCGGTTGGCCTCAGCGTGTTTCTTTTAAGATGTTTGAACTGGCGGGGGTGCCAGCGCCAAGGACTTCCTGGGCAGATTTACGAATCAATGGATGTAGTTTTAACCCCGATGCTTTCCAGATCGAACGACCTGGAAGAGATATGGTCGATCGTTGGTTTGATGATGTCGGAGATCTCTTCAAGTCACAGGGATATACCGGTGATGAAGGCCCTTGGAGCTGGGGCGATGCAAGATTGATTCAAGGTTCGCGCAACGGTTTTAGTGAGAGTGATCGTTACGAATATACTTTCAACCGTAAAACCAGAAACTGGACTAATGAGCCGGGAGACGGGAAAGCGGATATCGTTGAACCTATGATTGAAGGTCTGCATCAAGCCAGAGACAGAGGAACCGTGTTTTTGAGAAATTGGTTGGCAGACCATTTTGATGTAGACCTGACACTGCGATACATATGCACCATCAACTATGTCGGCACATTTGATGACATGTTTCAAAATCATTACCTGTATCGAAAAGCGGAAGATGGTAAATGGTGCATGTTTCCTTGGGATATGGATAACACATTGGGGGGGAGTTTTGGTGAATGGAATGCTAATCCGTACCGGGGCGCTGAAGAGATGCGTATAGGAAATGTGGGTAATCGTTCCGGGTGGTGGAATCGGATCAAAGATTCCTTTTTGATCGCCTACGAAGATGAGTTTTTGGAATTGTTTTACCAGCTCAACAACACCGTGCACTCGCCTGAGGCTCTTCAGCCATTCATTGAATCAATTGCTGCCGAAGGAAATCGTAGTGGTAGCGTATCTAACTTAATGAATCATATTCAACGTCGACATAGTTTTCTCAACGAGTTTATCGAACCTCGACTGGGGCCTCCTGATCTGGAATTAGTTGCCGAGGGGGCAAATGTCGTCGTGGCCTGGGAGCTGGGTAGGACAGACTTCCGTTTGGAATCGACTTCAGAGTTGGGGGGTGAATGGTTGCCAGTCGGGGAAGGGAATGGGGTGCGCCAGGATTCCTCAACCTCCTATACTATCTCTCCAAACAGGATGAAGGAGTTCTTTCGCCTGGCAAAGTAGTCTGTCATCATCTAAACCTTCTCATTGCTAAAGCACGAAGACTATAGATGCCGAGCCAATCTCCCCCTTTCATACCTCGTGCGCCTGATGTCCGGTGAGGGCCAAAATACTCGCGTTTATCGATAAAGAAAGAGTCCACAAATGATCGGCTTCCCAAAACGGTTCCAGAAGAAAAGTATCGGACTCGACATCTCAATAGCTGCCAAAAATCCAAGGTCCCTGATTTCTCAAGTTCCTTCAGTGCTTTTCTTCTATCAAATGAAGCAAGAAGATAGGCAGTCTCATCATGGAAAGATTTTCGGGGATCAATTGAGTAAAGATAATTGCGATAAGAATCCAAAGAAGCAGATGCGGATAAGGTTTGATTCTTTTCGGGGTTTATGGTTGTAATACGTTCCAGTTCAATTTGATGCCCCTTCATTGCTGCGCCATATCCTGAATATGGGTAATCCTTTGGATCATTACATATACCGGCTCGAAGGGGATTCAGATCAATGTAAGCGCCTGTTGTCATTAAAACATGATTGGAGCCTTCCAGCAAAACGCTTCGAAATCGTTCTTCCCATAATGTTCCTCTTCTGGAATGACGGCGATTGAACCATTGAGTGAATCGTTGCTTCAGATCTTTCATGAACATGGACAGGTCAAACATGCGTCGAGTCACTTTTCGGCACATCAGGTCTGCTAGTTCATGCTTGCCATGATTGCGGGCATTCTCAAGTTCCTCTTTGAACAAATCCAATTGTGGTTTTGCGTAGAGGGGTTCCATTCGTTGGATGATTTCCTTATCACTTAAAGAAATGGGAGCAGGAACTGTTATGAGTAGGTGAAAGTGATTATCCATCAAGCAATAGGTGATTATTCTGACGCCAGTGAACACTTCAAGTCTGCGCATGGTTTTTAGGAAGAAGACTTTTTCTTCAGGGCCAATGACTTGATCTCCGTTAACAATTCTGCTGGTAACATGAAAGAATTGCGCCTGATCCGAGAACTTCAAAAACTTTCTGGGCTTTCTCATGACTGCTTCTGAGCATCGATTTTCAAGAAAATTATTCCAGCAAAGTGCGCTCTGCAACAATAAAAGGTCTGTCCCTTTATCATAAATATGCTGCTTTCAAAATTTTGCAGATCGTGAGAAGGTTCTGCTCATGATTCCAAGTGTTACAATTTCATTGGTAAAGGAAGCTGCGGGTGGGCCTTTTGTTTATTGGCATGATCCATTGGATCACGCCAAACGTGCTAAGAATTTGGGTTTTCCTGCAGTCGAAATATTTCCACCTGACTCTAAAGCCTTAAAGCCGGAAGTATTTCCGGATATTCCCTATGAGTTGGGTATGAAAATTGCCGCTGTTGGTTCAGGGGGGGGATGGGTTTGTAATCGCTGGCATTTAACTCATCCTTCCTCAGATGTTCGCACGAAAGCCAGGGACTTCATTTATGCATTATTGGATGCTGCCGCCCGATTCAATGCCCCAGTCATTATTGGATCCATGCAGGGGCGTCACGGTGATGGGGTTTGTAGGGAGCTTGCTCTTGAATGGTTGGGGGGTGCTTTGTTGTTGTTGGGGGATCGA
>JAQCFT010000130.1 GCA_027619545.1 Verrucomicrobiota bacterium
AGGCTGAACTGGGTTGGTTGTTCTCCAAGGCCCAGGATTGCTTGGCGTTGTCTATGAGGCGCAAGTTATTCTGGATCAAGCTTAGCTGTGTTTTTTCACGGGCGCGAAGCAAGTTGGGAACGGCGATGGCGGCCAGCAGTCCAATGATGGCCACCACAATCATGATTTCGACCAGGGTAAAGGCCGCGCGGCTTCGAAATTTCTTCAATTGCATAACGGAGTTAACTTTGAGTGATTACGGTTTCAAATTCAATGATCAATCGATCATGACCATGTTTTTCACATGTTTCTTCGCTTTTCAACCCTTCGGGGGGGCAAAAGTTGCGGTCGATGCTTTTGGGCTCAAGGCACTCGTTGGCTTAAAACCCCTTGCGGGAGAGTTCGGACTGAAGTGCCATTTGGAATTCCATGAGGTCTTGCTGCGAGGGTTTGTATCCTTCGACCTCGGGAGCCAATCCCAGTTGTCCCATTTGGTCCAGATACCACGAAGCAGATTGGCCATCGCTGAAGGTTACTTTTCCACTTACAAGCATGCCTGGGCGTGCGATCTGGTCGATACTGATGCTGACCTTACCTCCTGGAGCGGGGGCCCCATCCTCCACCAATTCTCCCATGTCCTGCTGTTGGTCATGTTGAGGAGAATGAGTTGAGACGGTATCCTCGGGGGCGGGTTCCTCCTCAGGGCCTTCTTCCGGCTCAGGATCTTTGGGGATGACACCCAGATCATCCACCAGGAATCGAACCTCCATGTAGGTCATCCTGATATCAAAATCTTCCGCCAATTTGTCCTGAATTTCGGCGACTTTCATGCCGTCGTCAATCCATTGCCTCACCGTTTGTTTTTGTGCGTCGTCCAGTGTCATTTGTGTTTTATGTTGGCGTCATTAAATCGCATTTGCGCGGCAATTCAACGAATTATTCCAGCGGGTGACTTGAAAGTTGCTTTTGAAGCATATTTATGTTTTTATTTAAGCATGAGAACGACAGTGGATATTCCTGATGGACTGTTTCGGGAGATCAAGGCAACGGTTGCTATGCGAGGTGAATCGATCAAGCAGTTTCTTTTAAGAGCTGCAAAGGCTGAATTGAACCGGCCTGATTCTGCCGGAGAAACGCGCGTCGGTTTGCCGTTGGTGAAATCCAAGGAACTCAACTACGATTGCGATCCTCAGCGGATGTCAGAAGTCCTGGATGAGGAGGATTATGTCTTTTCTTCCGGACATTAATGTGTGGCTGGCTTTAACTTTTTCGGCACACTCTCATCATGCTCAAGCCAAGGCATGGTTTGAAACGACCCCTTCTTCGAGTTGTGCATTTTGCCGGATGACTCAGCAAGGTTTCTTGAGGCTTTGTTCCAATCCTGCCATTTTTAAATCAGATGCATTGACCCTCCGGCAGGCGTGGAAAGCTTATGACGCCTTGCAGGGGGATCATCGAGTGTATTATGAACTGGAGCCTGTCGGGATTGAGGATGCCTGGCGTCGACTTACGAACTTGCAAGCACACTCTCCCAAAAAATGGAACGATGCTTATTTGGCTGCCTTTTCCGAAAAGGCCGAGCTTCGTCTTGTCAGTTTTGATCGAGGATTCAAGGATTTTAAAGACCTTCGGTTGAAGATTCTTTCGTAAGGTATTTTTCAGCATGGATGTGCTGCTGCGCGTCCGCAGACGCGTTCATGAATGCCATGGGCCTTCGTATATTTTCAGCGCGCTTGCGGACCCGCGGCAGCGGTTCCCTACCGAGGGCGATAGGCCTTGGGGTGGTAGGGATATGCTGCTGCACGTCCGCAGACGCGTTCATGAACGCCACGGGCCTTCGTATATTTTCAGCGCGCTTGCGAACCCGCGGCAACGGTTCCCTACCGTAGGTGATGGTTTGAGGGTAGGTGTCGTTCCGAATTCTCTGTGGGGAATAAATTATTCCAGTGCTTTGATGAATTCGATCAGGGAATTGATTTGTGCCTCTGTCAAAACTCCTTCATAGGTGGGCATCCCGATGTCGGATTCGGCGTATTCTTTAACGACGCGTTTTGGCGGTGTCAGGATGGATTCCCGGATATAGGCTTCGTCCGCAACCAGATCCTGCCCTTTCGCGAACGAGCGCGTTTTGCCCAGCAAACCGGCAAAACTGGGGCCGACTCTCCCTTCGGTGCTACCATCGGTCGAGTGACAGGCCATACAGCCCATGGTTTCGTAAAGCGTGCGCCCACGTTGGGCGGATACTTCATTGTCGTTTTCCTGGTCCAGTGGTCCGGTCAGTACCGCTCGCTCCAGATCCAGGGTCGGACGTGGAATGCCAAGCGTGTCCCAGTCCGTTTCCGGCAGTTGATGAAAGGTGAAATAGGCGGAGCCTTCCATCGGGGTCTGGTCTTGTGCTTGAATACGGAAGACCACTTCCATCTGCATGATGGGTTGTGGATCGGCGGTGGCGAGAAAGACACTTTGTCGGTCGTTGCTGAGAAACGCCCCGTAGAGTCCCACCCATTCGGTTCCAGTGTCGCCTTCCCGGGTGTAGTAACCTGACCCGTAACTCGAGGCGCGTTTGTAGTTCCATCGCTGCAGGCTATAGTGAGCGGGATTGGCGGCGGATTCCGCATCAAGTGGCTGGGCGAATTTCAGCAGCACGCCTTCCTTGAATCCTTTGACTTCCACTGGATAGGTGGCCGGCTGCCCTGATGGACGCAAGCGAACAATGCCGGCCCATTCAGACGCATTCGAACCCCAGATTTTGAAACCGACCAAATGCAGCCAGTGGTTCTTTGGGTGTTGGGCGGCCTTTAGCATGGGGAGGTCAAACTTTACTGGCAGAGGGACTACGGCCGCCTGTGTGGGGGAGGGCAGTTGATCCGGGAAGACCGTCACCAGCCTTGGGCGGTAATGGTCAAGGTAAACCATGGTATTGTTCAAGACTCCCATGCCCTGGTCTCCCAACCAGATCTGACCGGCGCCGCTTTGTACGACCCGATGAGGGATCCAGGCCAGCGGTTCAGTGGTTTCTCTTTCAGGTGGCACTACTTCGCTGCTGGGGCGAAACCCGTAGTGGCGCCCATCACGAATCCAATGCACAGGTGTACTGGGTACCCAATGCCCCTGTTGATCGCTGGCGGTGATGATGTCCCATTTGCTGGAGTAGCCAAGAAAGGGTTGTCGGAGCCCGCGGGCTACTGCCTCCACTTTTTTGCCATCGGGCGAAATGCGCAGGACACTTCCGTTGTCGATTCCCTGGTAGGTTAATTGTTGCCCTCCTTTGGCGATGTAGAAACTTCCGTCGTTGGCAAGGATCATATCCATCGCGAACTCGCGCGTTTCGGCTGATTGAGTGAAGCGGTTGCAGAAGTTGATGTGCTCTTCGTATTCGCCGTTTCCATCGCGATCTTTGAGCAGGACGATTCCATTGCGCGTGAAAACGTAGGGTTCTCCGTCGCGCAATTGAATGCTCATCGGTTCGTGCAATCCGGCCGCCACACGTTTCCACTCGATGGATTGCTGGGATGCGTCAAGTGGGCGTCCCTGCCAGATGTCGCCGTCAAAGGTGGTTATCAGCATGGATCCGTCGGTATCGAAAACCATGGCGGATGAGCGCACTTGACGATTCCAGGGGTTGGGTTCCGGCAGGGGGAGCCTCTCTTGAATCAGGCTGCCTTGTTCCGAATGCGCCTCCCACTGCGTGACCACTGTTTCAGGCCAACGCAGAGTGCCTGATGATGTTCGGGGATAATCACTCCATGCCCCTTTGACTGAGTGTGAGAGCGGGGTGGTGTGTCCGACGAAAATGCGTGCCCGGGATGTGTGTTGGCTTGGTGAAAGGAAAACGGTCACCACGTTGTCTTGTCCCATCGATGCGTAACCAACCTGTGATCCTTCAGAACGTGCCCAGAACCTGACGCTTTCCCTGTTTGAATCTTCCGGGATGGCTAATCCTGATTGATCTGAGTTTTTCAGTTGAATGCGATGATCCGGGAAGCTGCCCAGGACCATTTGCAGTGGCTTGTCATGTGGGCCGATTTCAAGAAAACGCATCCAGCTTGCTTGGCCACCTTCCACTTGCATCATGGAGCGTTCTTTTATGTCGATACCGCCGATTTTGTATGAGAGTGTTGCGACGGATCCGTCATCACGCACGCCGATCCATTCCCCCATCTCGAGATCCAGAGGGCCTCGTCCAAGGTCTCTGATCTCAGGCCCAGGTTTCCGTGGATCCTTCAATGGGTATTCGGCTTCACCAACGGATGCTCCAGGGTAGAGTCCAGTTGACGTCAGCGGGATGCCGGTCGGGGCGCACAGAGCGGTTTGGCCGCCGGCGTTTTTTTGTCCCATCTTGAAGTAGGACTGCGTCGCCATGCTGCGGTAGCTTAGGAAATCTCCGTGCCAAACCATGCTCCAACGCAGCAGGTCCGTATCGAAACATCCGTAGGCGCCCGGTCCCAGCCGAAAGACCAAGCCGCGAATGGCGAGGTTGTCTGAAAGGGCGAATTTCTGAACGGATCGGGCATCGACAGTGGATCCCATCCATAAGGAGGAAGGTTCCAGGTAATCCGATGCAGCGTCCAATGAAGCGGAGGAATGCGTTTGAGCCAGGCTCATGGACGCCGTCAGCATGCTGATCAGCAGGGATGCCTTCAGTAAATCGGGAATCTGCATGCCCCATTAGAGCGTGAGATTATCAATCGAGAAAAGCCTTAAGTTTTGCCAGGGCTTGGCTGCGGTGACTGATGGTGTTTTTCACTTTCGAGCCAAGTTCGGCAAATGTTTGCTCAAAACCGAGTGGTTTGAAAAGAGGGTCGTAGCCGAATCCTTGGTCTCCACTGCCTTGGTGTTGCAGCACGCCTTCGCAGGCTCCTTCGAAAGCCCAATGTTGGGCCGGAGTGGAGGACGCCTGAGGTTGAAACAGCGTCAGCACGCAGCGAAACCGGCCGGTTCGCTCCTGGTCAGGGACATCTTTGAGCAGTCTCAGCAGCTTTGCATTGTTTGCCGCATCGTCGGCGTTGCCCATTTGGCCGGTTTCATCGGCTGCAAACCGGGCAGAATAAACTCCGGGTTCTCCGTTCAGAGCATCCACTTCGAGGCCGGAATCATCCGCCAGTGTCATCCAGTGACCGGAAACTGCCATCGAGTCCTGTAACCATGTGGCTAATTGAGAAGCTTTGGCCAATGCATTAGCTTCGAAAGTATCACCGTCCTCGATCAACTCTGGGAATCCATCCAGAGATTTCATCGAAATGCAGCGAATGGTCCCGCCCAGGATGTCTGATATTTCCTGGACTTTGTGCTCATTGCCGGTGGCAATCACTATGCAATCGGGTCGCTTCATTACTTGGATTTCTTTTTTTTGGGCTTCCTCTTTTTCTTCTTTTCGGCCATGTCCGCCAGATCAGTCATGGCTCTCACTTTGTCGAAATCATCCTCGGCGACCATGTAGCCGATACAATTTGTGGTGCCGCATTTGCAAGTGCGATATTCAAAGTCCTCGAGGTCGTAACCGTAGTTGTAGGTCAGCTCCTCACCTTCCTTCACGTCGCGTATTGTGTAAAGCCAGACCCGGTCATTCTTGATATCGCTCTCGCAGTTGGGATCACAGCTATGATTGATATACCGCGCAATGTTGTAATCAACACTCCCGTCGATGTCGAACTTGTCATTCAAGGTGAAGATGTATTCGTTCTGCGCATCCAATGCCTTGGCGGCTTCTTTCTTAGTGATCAAAGGCCCAACGTACTCCATGACCCTTTTACCCTTTTTGATGTCTGTGCGGGCGTAGCATCCATATCCGTGGATTTTGGATTTTTTGGCGACAACCAGCGGGTGATCGTTGTGTTTGATTTTTGGCATGATGATTCAACAGTAGCTCAATCTGCAATGTCCTCCTGATATAGAGAGGTGATTTTAGAGGCAGTTTTGCCCGTGGATCAATACCTTAGGTGTTTTAAATAGACTTGACCAATGATCCAGCCCTATTCACCCTTCACCCACATCCATTTTTTTATGAAGGAAAGAATCATGAAGCATACTTTTGCATGCATGTTGGTCGGAGGGCTGAGTCTTTCGTCCGCATGGTCACAGGAGGCATCGGCAGAAACCTCGAGCGCTCCCGTTGTTATTGGCACGGTAGACCGCCTTGATGAACGCATCAATCAGGTGTTGGCGGCAGATGCCTCCATCGAACTGCTTGCCGAAGGGTTCGAATGGGCCGAGGGTCCTGTATGGCACCGTAAAAATCAGGCCATTCTTTTTTCCGACATCCCAAATAATGTGGTGAACCAGTGGAAGGAAGGAGAAGGCCTTTCCGAGTTTTTAAAACCCAGTGGTTATACAGGTGACAACCCGAGACTTGGTGAGATGGGATCGAATGGGCTTACCTTCGATGCATCTGGTCGTCTGGTGCTTGCGATGCACGGGGATCGTCAGATCGGTCGATTGAATTCCAAAGGAGATATCGAATCCGTTGTTCGCTACTATAAACACCGGAAATTTAACAGTCCGAACGATCTCGTGTATGATGCCAAAGGTAATCTCTATTTCACCGATCCTCCTTACGGATTGGAAAAGAACATGAACGATCCGTCCAAGGAGCTTCTGTTTCAGGGCGTCTATCTTCTGCGCAAGAACGGAGACCTGGTATTGCTGACCGACAAAATGACACGTCCAAACGGCATTGGTCTCTCTCCTGATGGCAAAACACTTTACGTTGCGAATTCTGATCCAAGTGAGGCTTATTGGGTGGCTTTTGATGTGCTGCCGGATGGAACCGTGGCCAACGAACGTGGATTTTTTGATGCTACCAGCATGGTGGGTGAAGCCAACCCCGGATTGCCGGACGGCTTGAAAGTGGATGTGCATGGCACGGTCTGGGCGACTGGTCCCGGTGGTGTGTTGGTGTTCACGCCCAAAGGCGAACATCTGGGAACGATCCGTCCCGGTCCAGCTACGGCAAATTGTGGGTTTGGAAACGATGGCTCAGTGCTTTACCTGACCAGCGACATGTATCTCTGCCGCATTCAAACCTTGTCCAAAGGACAAGGGTTTTAAAATGGTGAATAGTGAATTTAGAATGGTGAATTGTTTGTGACGGGGTGCGCGGTGGGTGGATCGGGGCAGCTTGATCCGCCCCGTTAGCCATGGCTATGCGGATGTGGGGTGATCGAGCACCAGGGGCTTCCCAAAAACGGGGCAGTAAACGAATGTATGGAACCCACAAGGGTGCGCGCCGAGGACGGCACATTCTACCTGGAGTAAACGGCCAGAACCTATCCTGTAAATCCTGTTCATACTGCCTAAAACAACACCTGCATTCCTGCCCATTGCAAATGGATTGGAGATTCACCTGGTCGCGGGCAGCCAGATCCGATCCACCTGAATTCTTATGAAAGCATTGCATCAGATAAGAGCTGGCATCATTGGCGGTGGGTTTATCGGGCCGGTGCACATGGAGGCCTTGCGTCGCTTGGGGGTGCGGGTCTCTGCCGTCGGTGGTTCGAGATCGGCTGAAGCGTTGGCGGAGCAGTTTGGTATTCCGCAGGTTTATTCAGGATAAAAGGTTGATCATTTGATGCAATCTGATCAGGTAGACGTGGTGCATATCACCTCTCCCAATCGACCCCATCATGCGCAGGCGATGGCGGCGTTGAAAGCAGGCAAATACGTGATATGCGAAAAGCCGCTTGCCATGACCGCCAAAGAAACGCTGGAAATCTGCCAGGAAACAAAAAGACCCAAGAAACAGGTGTTCGCCCTGAACTACAATGTGCGTTTCTATCCAGCGGTCCTTCAACTTCGCAGCGAAATTGCCAAAGGTGCCTTCGGGAAGATCATTCATGTGAATGGATCCTATTTTCAGGATTGGCTGCTCAAACCAACCGATTACAACTGGCGTTTGCTGCCCAAAGAAGGAGGAGCTTTGCGCGCCGTGGCGGATATCGGAACGCAGTCGGTGGATGTCCGCTGTGGCATCCTTCAAGCGTTCTATCTCGTTTTGCGCTTCCTCGAGAAGGGAAGTCTTTTCGGCCAAAGCCCCTTGCTGGTCTTTCATGGTTTCTGCACGAGTAGTTTGGAGTTGGCGGATTTCGTCCTCCAATTGACTCGCTTCTTGTTTGGCATAGATTCCTACACCGAGGCTGATGGTGACAACTGAGGTGGCAACGGCTTTTTGTAAGGTGGTCATGGTGATGGCTTGTGTTGCAGAAGCGGCTGTCGTTGTCACGAGTCCCGTTCCAAATAGGTTTGCAGCAGTTAAAATGGATGGAGAAAGCCCGGGCGGCGCGGCTTGGATGGTGTTATCGAGAAGCAATGATGTCAGAGTGGTGACTCCCACTCCCAAACCCCGCTTGCCAAGAAAGGAAGAAAGATGTTGGACGGCGCGTTGAATCCGTTTCTGGGCCGCGTCTTCTGATATGCCTAATGTTTTCCCTACTTCCCGGTGGTTCTTGTCTTCAAAGAAACGGAGAATCACTGCGTTATATTCTTTTTCACTTAACGATTCCAACGCTTCTTCCAAATGCCATTCAATTTGCTTCCAGCATGTCTGGTCGGTTTGATTGTTCTGCATGTCGGCAGCGATGCGTTCCCGATTGCGGCGACGCTTTTCAGCTCGAATCATGTCTAAGCACCGGCGTCGTGTCACCTGGTGGAGCCATGCTCCCAAGATGGTTTGAGTAGGGAGTTTGGGCGCTGCTTTCAGCAAATCCAGGAACACACTTTGGGTTGTTTCTTCCGCCAAATGCCAGTCGTGCAATTGGCGCAGTGCAGCAGAAAATACCAGATCAACATAACATACGACGATCGCAGCAAAGATCTGTTCATCCTGCGAAAGCGTGAATTGCTTGAGTATCTCGATGTTGGAAGGTTGTTCCATCTTTTTACTATTGTCGTCACCGAGGTTCCAAAAGCCGACATTTTTCTCATCAATAAAATGTGGGGCATAGAAATTACATACTTGGGTTCTGAAAAAATAGGGGTACGATTGCGATATGGGATCTTTTCATACAGGCTGTAAGGTGGAAAATCACCTTGACCGGAGCAAGGGACTTCGGATCACCAAAGCTTTTGTGGATACGGGGAGTGAATATACCTGGATTCCGGCCAAGCGTCTGGAATTGATCGGCGTGGAGCGTGAGAAAAAAGATCTGAGGTTTGTGATGGCCAATGGTGAAGTGATTACCCGCAGTGTCGGTTTCGTTATTATCCGGGTTGGGAAGGCTTTTACCATCGACGAAGTGGTGTTTGGAGAACCGGGTGATCAGGTTCTGCTAGGGGCGCGCTCGTTGGAGGGATTGAATCTATCAGTCGATGCCAGACAAAAAAAACTTGTTGCTTCTGGCCCTCTCCCTGCAGCGGTGGCTTGATTTGAAATGGGGTGGGTTTTCCTTTGGTGGGTGCAATGCAGGGGATGGAAGCCACAAGGATTGCGCGCCGAGACGCCACGCTCTACCCATCCCTCACCTCGTCAACTTCATTCACCATTCACCATTCTAAATTCACTATTCAAAAGGGCGCCACGCTCTGCCTCTGGAGCTGCTCCTGAATGTGGACCTGAAACTCGCACTTGGCAAACCGTGTTTTTTTGGGGAAAATAGGGGCATGCAAGACAACCCTTCTCCCAAGCAAAATACCACGAACCGCCGTTCATTCATCAAACAGGCGGGGACACTAACAGCCGGCGCAGCTCTTGCCGGTGAATCAGGCCTTTGGGCTCCGCGTGTTCAATCTCAGGAAAAGAAGAAACTGGGCTACGCTCTGGTTGGTCTCGGTGGTTTGAGCACGAATCAAATCGCTCCCGGACTTCTGAAGACCCAACATTCCTACCTCGCCGGTGTCGTCAGCGGCACGCCTTCCAAGATCGAGAAGTGGAAGGCTCAATACAATATTCCTGCTAAAAACTGCTATAACTACGACAATTACGATCAGATCGCCAATAATCCCGACATTGACGTCATCTACATTGTGCTCCCCAACGGCATGCATCCTGAATACACCATTCGGGCAGCCAAAGCCGGCAAGCACGTGCTGTGCGAAAAGCCCATGGCGAACTCATCTTCCGATTGCCGGGCGATGATCAATGCCTGCAAGGATGCCGGGAAAAAACTGGCCATCGGTTATCGTTGTCAATTCGAACCCAACAACGTCGAGTGCATGCGTTTGGCGCGTGAAAAGGTTTTTGGTAACCTCAAAATGATTGACGCCGGATTCGGCTTCCGCATCGGCGATCCAAATCAATGGCGTCTGAAAGCTGATCTGGCCGGAGGGGGTGCCCTGATGGATGTCGGTATTTACGCGTTGCAGGCCTGTCGCTTCCTGACCGATGAAGAGCCTGTTGAGATTTCCGCTCAGGAAACCAAAACCGATCCGGTCAAGTTTGCGGAAGTGGATGAATCGATTGTCTGGACCATGAAGTTCCCCAGTGGTGTGCTGGCTTATTGCAGCACGACTTACAATTTCAATGGAATCAATCGGTTTCATGCCCATTGTGATCGTGGTTGGTTCAGCCTGGATCCTGCCTACAGTTATGGCGGTATCAAAGGTCGCACCAGTAAGGGAGATGTCATCGAAAAACCGGTGATCGATCAGTTCGCCAACGAGATTGATGTCTTTTCCAAATGCATTTTGGAAAACCGTGAATCAACCGTCTCCGGCGAAGAAGGATACCGTGATCTCAAGGCCATTGAAGCCATCTATCGATCGATCAAAACCGGTCGCACCGTGAAGGTATAGAGACTTTACGGGGGACAAAGGACTTTCACTCCTGTGCCGGTCGGATGAATTCGGCCGGCACGGGTTGGGAAGGTTCGTAGAGGCCTGGGGGGAGTTCCTCAAGGGGGTCGCGATTTTTTGTGTTCTCCCACCATTGCATGCCCCATACAAAAATACCTACCAGCGCCACAATGGCCACCAAGGGAAGCACAATGCGCCAGGGAACCCGGGAAAGGGCATAAGCGAACCACTCAACAAAACCACGCTCCGGTCCGGTCAAAGATTCGGCTTGGACCAGTTTCTTGTCTTTGTTGATCTCTGTGTTGAGTTGTTCGATCAGTGGAACCGGTTCGAGATGAACGAGTTTGGCGTAGGATTTGACGAAACCGCGTACGTAAACAGGAGCAGAAAAGATATGATAACGTCCTTCTTCCAGCGCAAGCACCTGATCGCTGCGCAGTTTGGTCAGACGAGCCACATCTTCCAGACTCCACTCCTTGGCTTCTCTCGCGGAAGCCAGTTGTTCACCCACCGTCGGCATAAGCACCTTTTATAATCAAACCTTGATGACAAACGCAACCTCTGATCCTGATCCTCTCAAAACGAGTGATTTGAACATTTCCCGGCTGATCCTGGTTTGGTTAATTGTGTTGGGCATTGGTCTGGCTTCCAGGACCTTCGCAAGGCCTTGGTCGCCTGATTGGATGTTGCTTTACGGGGGAGATGCGTTGTGGGCTGCGGCGCTCTACGGGTTTGTATTGTTATGGAGGCGTAGCATGGGACCCAATCAGATGTTTCTGATCACCTATGTGCTTTCCTGTTTGGTTGAGTTTTCCCAGTTGTATCAGGCTCCCTGGATCAATCAAATACGCCATACGGTTCCCTTTAATTTTATTCTCGGGCAAGGTTTTCTGTGGTCCGATCTGGTGTCGTATGCCATTGGAGCGGGGGGGATGTGGTGGGTTGATCGGAGGTGGTTTCGGAATTCAAAGGGTGAACTTTTAAATAGTAAATAGTGAATTTAGAATGGTGAATTGTTTGTAACGTGGTGAGCGGGTAGGTAGATCGGATCGATCCGCCCCGCTAGCGAAAGCGATGCCGATGGGGTTGTTGGGTGTTGTAGGGTTTTCCCTTGAGGGGTGAGAAGCAGGGGATGGGAGCCATGAGGATTGCGCCACGCTCTACCTGGAGGGAACTGCGGTAAGATTGGTTTCCTGCCACCAACAATTCACTATTCACCCTTTTAAATTCACCATTTAAAAGTTTGTCCTTGGACCATATTTGTCCAATGGGGCCGGGTAGGCTTGCGGGCGATGAAGTTGTTTTCGGAACATGAAGTAGATATTCGTATGATGAGAGGGGGGCGGCGTATTCGTATTGTGGGAACGCGTCCAACCATCATGCTTTCAGTAGATGATGTATTCAAAGGCTGGTATGAAGACACCGATCGCGCCTGGAAGGCCTTGGATCAGTCCACCGTCAGGAAATTGAACCAAACCTAGCCC
>JAQCFT010000131.1 GCA_027619545.1 Verrucomicrobiota bacterium
CATGGACCGTGGGCTTTAGGCTTCGCCACGCTCTAGCAGGCTCGCCATGACGGACTGCCGAATCGAGTTCGCTTTACTACCGACCGTGTGTTCGCTTCCGGTTGCTTTCCACCCCGCCTCACGGCGACGCAGTTACCTTCAGCTATCGGGTGCAGGTCTCACCCGAGTCAGGACTTTCACCCAACTGTTTGTGTGCACTTGCAGGCGCACTAGATCGTGCCGTCCCCGGCGCGTCCCTTGTGGCTGCCCAGTCCAAAACAAACTTCCGTTTGGGGAAGCCTACGATTTTCAACGCCCCAAATCCCAAAGGAACGCAAGCACAGTGAACAGGCGCTCCGACACATCAGGGTTTCCCTCGTATGACAATTTTAAATAAGAATGCCACAAGGGCGGACCGGGATCCCGATCATGTCGGGAATCTACCTGCAGCAGCCCTCGCCCTTTAGATTGAAGCTTGCCTTCCGTAACAAGTGTGTTCAATTTCATGCAACACTCAACACACGCTTTCATTCATGAAAATATCAATCCTTCATCGTGGTCACCTTGAAAACAGCTCGTATCTTCATCTTTTAGTTGCTGCCATCTGCCTGTTGCCATGGGGTCCAAGCCTCCGCGCGCAAGAAGCCTCCGAACCTGCCAACTCCCAATACACCAAACTCCCCCGCCCTTCCCGTGACGGTATCGGAAAAGCCTATCAAGGCCGCGAAATCTCACACGTCATGGGACACCTCGGGGCCGACTGGCTGGAACGTCCGGAACGTCAACACGAAGAACGCCCCGACTTATTGATCGAGTCACTGGGCATCCGTCCCGGACAAACCGTTGCGGACATTGGCGCGGGCAGCGGATACTTCACGCGCCGTCTGGCAAAGCAAGTTGGCAAGGACGGCAAGGTGATGGCTGTGGACATCCAACCCGAAATGCTGACCATCCTGAAAAACAACCTGGAAGACGAAGGCATCAAAAACGTGGAAATGATCCAGGGACAGGAACAAACCCCCAACCTTCCGGAAGCCTCGCTGGACATGGTGCTCATGGTTGATGTTTATCACGAGTTTTCCTATCCCCATGAAATGATGACCGCGATTCGAAAAGCGCTCAAACCCAACGGACAGGTTGTCTGGGTGGAATATCGTTTGGAAGATCCACGTGTCCCGATCAAGCTGCTCCATAAAATGTCCAAAGCCCAAGTGCAAAAAGAAGCGGAGCACCAGGGATTTGAATGGGTTCGCACTTTCGAAGGACTTCCAAGGCAGCACGTTCTTTTTTTCAAGAAAGCTTCCAATTGAATAGGAATCGCGTAAGGTCGTCGAATTTGACATGAATATGATACCTAATTTACGGAAAGGAATCGTTGCGGTGGCAGCGGTTGCAACCATCGCCCTAACCGGCACAGAATCGCTTCAAGCAGCTGAAGAAGAAACACCTGCCGGGACGGCAGCTACCAAAACCAGCCCCAACCCGGTGGTCTTGATGAAAACGTCTCAAGGCAACATCCGCATCGAACTCTGGCCCGATGCCGCGCCTGACACCGTCAAAAATTTCATCGATCTGGCCGAAGGAAACAAAACCTTCAAGGACGCCAAAACGGGAGAAGATGTCAAAAAACCCTTTTACGACGGATTGACTTTTCATCGAGTGATCAAGGATTTCATGATCCAGGGAGGTTGCCCCCTCGGCACCGGCACAGGTGATCCAGGCTACAAATTCAAGGACGAAATCAATGCAAAAGGACTCGGACTGGCTGATCTGAAAGCCATGGGAGAAGGCGGAGCGCCCCACCCCTGGCTGTTGATTCGCGATCAGGCAAGCTTTCAGCGAACCGTTCTGGGACCCGTCCTTCAAACATTAGGCATCAGCAGCCAGGAACAGTTCCAGGAGAAACTCGAAGAGATTCAAAACACCGTTAACGCATTGTCAGTGCTCGATGTGTACGCCAACCTTGGCTACATATTCGACGAAAAACTTCCGGCCAAAAAACCAGATCGCGGCGTCATCGCCATGGCCAATTCCGGTCCCAACACCAACGGTTCACAGTTCTTCATCAATGTCGTCGATACCCCTCACCTGACCGGAAAGCACACCGTGTTCGGGAAAGTCATTGAAGGCATGGACATCGCCGACAAGATCAGCAACCTCGAAACCGACCCCGCCGGCAAACCCAGCACCCCGGTCACCATCGAATCCATCCGGGTCGAAAAAAAGTAATTTCAGACTGAAATCAAGAATAAGCCGCGAAGGGTCCTGACTCTTCGCGGCCTTCTTATATGTGGCAGCCGTGCTGCAGCCGGAACATGACAAAAGATCTGTCTCCAGGCTGGGAAAGGGCGACTGCATCGGCTGATCAAACTGACTCATTCCAACCGACACTCCGGATTGATTTCGCCGAAGACAGCGATCAATTTCACCATTGACTGCGCAGTGTTCAATGGTCCCTCATCCACCGCATCAGAGCCCCCAGCAAGGGAGGACGGATTCAACAAATCTCAATCCACCTCTGTCCTCAACCATTGGATCAAATCCGCCATGTCTTGTTGCGTCAAACCCCGTTCCAAACCTTCAGGCATCAAGGATAGATTCCCTCCGCGCAGTTCCCGAATATCACGACGCAAAATGACGTGTTCCGTTCCGTCCGCAAGTTTCATCGTGAGACTGTTCCCGGTTTCCGAAGTGATCACTCCATACATTTCAGCATGATTCGTCAACTCACATTGGTATGCGTGGTAACCGGGTTGAATGTCCGCGCTCGGATCCAGTATGTTGGCCAGCAGTTTTTCAGGTGAATGCCCAACCACGGAATTCAAATCCGGTCCGACTTCTTTACCCTGATTTCCCTTTCGATGACAAAGGGCACAGGCCCGTTCGTAAACCGACCGCCCACGGTCGGCATCTCCACCCAAACGCAGAGCCGGTCGAAATTGCTCGATCACTTGAGCCCGATCTGAAGGAGTAGCGAGCATTTGAGACGCCAATTCACGTACGCGTATTGATCCATGCCTCATCAAACGTTCACGTTGCAAGGCATCCAGAGGAATGTCCTGACCTTTGACTAACCGCTCGAGTAAAACAATGGTCCATGACTCGCGGGATAAGAGAAGTTGCATCGCTTTAGCACGGGTTGATGGCGAGAAACTCGCCCAACGATCCAACACCTTTGCTGCCACAAAAGACTCGTCCACAGAAGTCAACCCTTCCAACGAAGCTTCCTGAATCGAAATCGGCTGTTGCGGTGTCAACAAATCGACCAACACGTCCACCACCTCGGAACGACCCTCTGCCATTTCCCCGACGCATCGAATAGCAGCGGCACGTAATCCCACGCTTGCCGAATCTTGTTTGACCGTTTTGAGCGCGGAGTTAACAATTGAATCCGCATTGTTCGAAAACACATGGGTCAACAACTTGCCCAGGGCATCGTCCAGGTTGGCCAAATCCCCCCATTTCGAACCACGTCTTTTGACCAATTGAAAGAATGCCGTCGCGGATTCATAAGTTTCCAAGGTGAAGGATTCATCGGATTTACCCATCATGGGTCCCAACAATTCAGCCAACACATCCCGTTCATTCAATGCGAACGCAAGTTCGATCAAGGATTCCCTCAACGCACCTTGAACTGTTGAATCCGATTGAATCACCGCACCGGCCAATGCTCTCAAGTGGGGTGTAGCTGAACTCAACACAGCCGCCTTCATAAACGCGTCATCAGCCGATGCCACCGCCAATTTTCCCAGTGCGTCACCTGCCATCGGTTGATCCCATTCACCCAGCGAAAAAGCCAACTGCAAACGGACTTTGTCATCCGGATCATTCACCAACTCCGCGGCAACTCGCACCACCGAGGTTTCTTTGCTTGATTCGGCAAGTCGAAGCGCATTCTCCCGCACTCGAGGATGCGAATGTTTCAAGGCGGTTCGAATATGATCAGGGGTCAATCCACCTGAATCATTTAAAAGCCATAATGCATGCACCTTTGCAACCGGATTTGCAGTCGCCTCGGCAAGCTTTCTCAGATGCCCCACAACCGCCTGATCCTTTTGCCAACTGAGCATCATATGGGCGCGATCACGTCGCCAGCCATTGCCGGACTTGAGTTCTTCGACCAGTTCGGCAATCGACAGTTGATCGAGCTTTGGTTGGGGCTCTATGCCAGAATCCTTTCGAACAACCCTATAGATACGCCCGAGATCGTCTCCGATCCGATAATTCGGCAGTAACTCGTCACGACCGGCAGCCGGCAACCAGTCCGGATGCTCAATCATGTAGCGATACATATCCACCACCCACAGTGCACCGTCCGGTCCGGTCCGTGTCATCACGGGACGACACCAGCGATCTTCGCTGGCGAAGAAATCATGCACACCATCACCCCCATCACGATGTGCAGCAAAGGACACTCCCTGATCCACTACCATATTATGCTGAACCAGATTATGAAAAGGCTCACAAGTAAACGCATGCATTTGATTGCCTGTCTTCGGGAACAACAAGGAATCACGATAGATCATCCCTCCGCATGCGGATGTAAAACGACCGGCTTCATTAAAACTGTGAAAGCGTTTTTCCGGAGAACTTGCCGGATACACTTTCGGTCCCAGCGGTGTCACCACCAACTGAATGGGACTCGGCGATGCAACATGCGGTTGCCTCCTGAGATATCGATCCGGCAGCACGTAATGCCACAGAGGCCTCATGTTCTGCGTCCCGAACCAATGCCCCCAGTCATCCCGGTTGCGACCGTTTTGGGAAGGTCCGCTCAAAGGTTCCAATTCACCCGTGTCAGGACGAAACCGAAAATCACGCGAACCGACCTGAACTTCTCCCAGACGGGTACGTAAACGAGTGCCGTTGGCAAAATTGCCATGATGTCCTCCCGCCGCACAATAAACCCAACCATCGATCCCCCATCGCAGTCCGTTGGCTCGTAGCTGCTGATTCCCCGTGCTTAATCCGCTGATCAACACTTCTTGATCATCCGCACGACCATCCTTGTCGGTGTCCCTCAGAAACAAGACATTGGGTGCCGCCGTCACCATCACCCCATCACGCCAGACCAATAATCCGGTCGGATACGTCAACCCGTCCGCAAACAAGGTTTGTCGATCATAGGTTCCATCTCCATCACTATCTTCAATCACACGAACACGACCGCCAGGTTTCCCCTGCCCGTCCATCCCCAAAGGATAATCCGACATCTCCACCACGCATAAGCGCCCCGAGGCATCCCAATCGATCGCCACCGGATCCACGGTCAAAGGTTCGCTTACAACCAATTCCACCTGGTAACCATCACGTACGTGAATCTTCTTCAAAGCCTCCTCCGGCGACAGAGCAGGTTCCAAAGGCCCCGTAGCGGTAATCTTATCGGGAGGCGTCAAATCGGAAGCCTTGTAATGTGTTTCAATTTCCAATGCGGTTAGCGCTCGCGTGTAAACAGAGATTTCATCCAGCTTGCCTTCAAAGTTGAACAATCCGTCGTTGCGCCCTCCCATGAACAAAGCATTCTCGCCTTGCGGGATCGTATGTTTAAAAATGCCTTCGATTTCAGGCTCCTGTTTCCCGTCCAGATGCACCCGCACCCGTTCCCCTTCACGCACAAACACGACATGATGCCACGCCCGCAACGCAAGTGTGGTCTGCCCACCCAGGATCTGATTCCGTTCGTTTCCATTGAACAGAAACAACCGTCCAGCCAAATGCGGCATATGAGTTCCACCGATGCCAAGATGTTCACCACGCGCCACGCCGTCCCCATCCGCTCCACGTGAGTAAGCATAGCCCGTCACGGCACGCGCATCGGCTGGCAACCCATTCCACAACCAGAACTCCACACTGTACGCATCGTCCAGAAGTACATCAGAACGCATTCGCCCTCCCGCAAAATGAACTGCGCGATTGATCGCATTTCCGGAAAAAGCATTCTTGGTGGGCGGTTCAGGTGGCTGAAATCCCCTGCGCTCATCGGCACCGGGAAGATGCAACGCCACACCGTCTTCAAACGCGCCGTCATGTTGCCCCGTCACATCGCGCGCAACCGGCATGTTCATTTCTTCCAATCGCCAGTAGGCTTCCGGGTGACTTTCGAGAACCGTTTCCGAATAAGGACCGGCATCCGCACCTACCGTTCGCCTGGTTTTGCCCGACACTTCCTCCAGTAAAGAAAGCAATGCCTCCACGATCTTCGGTTCAGCCTCCACTTCCAACCCGGCCGTGCGTGCCGCCCAAGTGGTATAACCTCCGAGAGCATGCTGTTCCGGAGGCGGAATGTATCCCTCAGCTCCGTTGGCGAGTTCGATATTGAAGGTCGATGCAAACGGGCTTTGCTCCTTCAACTTTAAACCAGTCAAGGCATACACTTCATTGGGAAGCGCCGTGATGCCCAGATCGCCAATACGAAGCGCCTGAAGGACGAGTTCTGTATGTTGTTTTTCGTGGAGGTAAACTGATTCCAATGCATAAATCTCAGATTGCGACTGAGGCAGGCGCCCTTCCAATTCAGCTACTTTTTCTTTGGACCAGGCCAGTCGTTCTGGACTCGGCACACGATAGGATAAAGCCAGGATACGTTGCGCCATCCCCAATGGCGCGGCATCCTGCCATTCAAGGTTATTCACAAGGGTGGTCACTTTTTCGGCGATTTCTCGAGCATATGTGTCATAACCAGTATCCTTACGAGGAGCGCCGTAATCCATCCACATCAAATCCCCGCTGGTCCCCTGCGACATGATCGCTACAAACTCATCATCCGCATCAAGCATGGCCCCCAAGTAACCCGCAAATCGTCCATAATAATCAGAAGATAACAAAGGAGATCCATAATAGTGCATGGAATAATTAGCCAGAAGCGCGAGCGGGCGTCCATCGATTGTCTGCACGGCAAGTACGGACAGCTCCGGATCCACCGGCCCGCTTGGCCCCACGGCATCCGGGCTTTCGTGACCTGGATGCATGTGCGCCCTGACATTGGGAACTCCGAACGGATCCGCAAACACGCGATCCGGCCGTCGCACCCAGCGTCGGTTGAAGGTATGCTCCCAATCATCGACCTGCCCCCAGCCAACCCGAGCCGGTTGAAGCCGCTCGATTGCATGGATCATGGCTCGAGCAATTTTGGGTGGAAGGGTGGTGGCGTAACGCGGATCCACCCGACTCCCCAGACATCCCATGGCCGAAGGAGCCGAATGCGTATGCGTTGCGGAAACCAACATGCGATCCAATGGCAATCCTGTCGCTCTGTGCGTCAGCAGCTTGGCTTGATCGATCAAATTACGTGGGATCATGCAGGTATCCACCACGCACACCACAATCCGCTCACGTCCGTCATCCAACGCCAGGGCTTTGGCAAAAAGTGGATCTTCAACACGATCAGCAGAACGCTCTGTGAACATGGCGTTCACCCTTACAGGAAATCCCTCGGGACCAATATCCACACGAGCAGCTCCCGCTCGAAAAACGGGCTCCGCAGATTGGGCGACCAAACCAGTACACACCAAAAAAAACATCCACAAAAGGAATCGACCAATGGCTGACATACCCCCATTCAACGCCGACCATCAAAGTTCGTCAAGCGGGCCAAAAGATAGAATGTGGCGCCCCGGCGCCTAACCCCTATGCCATTCAAATCCCAAACACCTTCCAAAGGGATACCAGCCCCCCATCACGCCCGGCCCCAAAGGACAAACCACAAAAAGCTAGTAGCACGAACGGATTCTTACAGCAGCCAACCGAGTCTCTCAACGGGGTCGGAATCACAAAAGTCATTCCACCTCCTGCATGACTTCGCACGCATTAATCTAAAATTGGGTTTCGACCATTTCCTAGGCCAACACCGGGCGAATGATCTCTCCCGCCACGTCGGTCAGCCTGAAGCGGCGGCCGTTGTGGAAAAAGGTCAGGCGCTCGTGATCGAGCCCGAGCAGGTGTAACATGGTGGCATGCAGGTCGTGCACGGATACGCGATCGACAGCTGCTTTGTAACCGATTTCATCCAACTCACCGTAACGCACACCGGGCTTGATGCCGGCGCCAGTCATGAACATGCCGAAGCCTTGAGGATTATGATCACGCCCACCGTTGCCCTGGGATACCGGCATGCGTCCGAACTCCCCACCCCAGATAACCAGAGTATCATCAATTAATCCCGTACGTTTAAGATCGGTCAACAGGGCGTGAATGGGTTTGTCGGTAGCGCGGCAGTGTCCACGGTGGTTCCCATTGAGATCGCTGTGCGCATCCCATTCTCCGTCGCTGTAAACCTGCACGAAACGAACGCCACGTTCGATGAGACGTCGGGCCATGAGACATTTTCGTCCATAGGAACGGGTTTCCTTTTCATCCACGCCGTACATTTCCCGGGTCTCGGCTGATTCCCTTTCCAGATCGACCAAATCAGAAGCCTCCATCTGCATGCGATAGGCCAGCTCGAAGCTCTGAATGCGCCCCAACAATTCCTCCTCACCAGGGCGAGCCGCCAGGTGACGATGATTCAATTTGGACATGAGGTCCAGTTGAGCCCGTTGATCCTGTTGGGTGACGTCACCCGGCCGTGTGAGATTGATCACCGGAACACCTTCAGGGCGAAACAGTGTTCCCTGGTAAGTCGTCGGCAGAAACGCGGAACTCCAATTCAAATTACCGCCTTTCACACCGCGATTATTGCCCAGCACAACATATCCGGGTAGATCGCTGTTCTCGGAACCCAACCCGTAGGTAATCCAGGCGCCCGCACTCGGACACCCCGGGCGCGGGATGCCGGTATTGATTTGATAGAGTGCCGGTACATGATCGTTTGACTCACTGTAAAAGGAATTGATGAAGGCTAAATCATCCACATGTTTGGCGACGTTCGGATAATGTTCACATACCCAGGCTCCGCTTTGTCCGTATTGTTTGAACTCAAAGGGGGATTTCATCAGGGGGCCCGGGTTGCCATTGAACACATCAATTTCCATCCGCTGACCGTCACGTTTTGTCAATTCGGGTTTTGGATCGAACATGTCCACGGCACTGGGCGCGCCCTCCATGAACAACCAGATGACCGCTTTGGCTTTGGCGGGATAATGCCCTGCGCGCGGAGCCATGGGGTGCAAGGGATCCGGAAGCGTCTCGTCAGCGAGCAATCCGTTTTTCGACATCAAATCCGCCAAGGCGTACATACCAAAACCTCCCCCAGCCTTCTTGAGGAAATCCCTGCGTGTATGAACCGCTTCGAAGCGACCGCAATGTTGATGCATGCTTTTCATGACTAAAAATTCTTTTCGAGTTCGATGCTGTTCACCCAATCAATCGACGTAAATAAATTCATTCAACCCAAACAGGGCGTGACAAAAATCGGTCAGCGCCGCCAGTGAAGCACTGGATTCACCACGGCGGGTACGTTCATCTGTTTGTTGCGCCAGGAAACCGGTGGCATCGGTTCGTTCGGCGGCTTCGGGCGCTCGATTCAATGCAAGTTCGAATGCGCGCCTGACTTGGGCTTCCCTGTCATCCCCTGCTTCTTTCAGAATGCGCCCCGCCAGATCACTGGCTCTCAATCGCACGAACGGGTCATTCAACAATGCCAATGCCTGAGGCGCAACGGTAGTGTTCATTCGGCGGCCGCAACTTTGCTGTGCATCGGGTGCATCGAAAGCCTGCATGAGCGGGTATTGCACGACACGTTTATGGAACATGTAAACGCTGCGCCTTCGAGTCGGCGCAGAGTCCTTGGCGTCTTTCGGATAGGGATTTCTCACATTGCGTGCCTGCATGGCTTCCTGCTGAATGGGAGGTTTGAAGCTGGGCCCGAAAGCTTCGAGATTGAGTTGCCCTGCAACGGACAACATGGCATCGCGCAAGGCTTCGGCTTCCAAACGAGCCGGGAGTTGACGCCACCATAATCGATTCTCCAAATCGATCGAGGCCATCGCGGGACGATACTCGGACGCCTGTTGATACGTGGCGCTGTTCAATATCAAACGGTGCAGGTGTTTGACGCTCCAGCCACTCCGAACAAATTCCGTGGCGAGCCATTCCAGCAGTTCGGGATGTGTGGGACGCTCACCTCGCGTGCCGAAATCGCTTGGCGTGCGCACCAATCCCTCGCCGAAATGACGTTGCCAGACACGATTCACCATGACACGCGCCAGCAAGGCTCCGGCGCCATGATCCAGATCTGTCATCCATTCCGCCAATGCCCGGCGTTGATAAGTCGAATCATCACGCAACGGATGGGCTTTCGCTTCGTTCCAGTATGCTTCGGCTGTTTTCCCGGAGGTGAGTACGGTCAAAAAACCAAGATCCATCCGTTCATTACGAGCCAGGAAATTGCCGCGTTCGAAAAACCAGGTTTCTTCCGGCTCGGGACCAAAATCAGAAAAAGCATAAGCCAGTGGCAGAGGATTTGGCTCACGCTTTTTGATTTCCGAAATGTGTTGATTGAATGCCTTCCATCGCTGCCGGCTTTGCTCAGGCAAAGCGGCGACATAATCTGAATCAGAAAGGACCAGCTGCTTTTTGAACCGCTCGGCCAATTTCTTCGCGGATGGTTCTTGGGAGGATTCGAGCAGCATTTGTTTATCTGTGTCGCTGATTTCAAGGCTGGCGATCCGTTCCCGACGCAATCGCTCTTCCACCGGTTTGCGCGCTTCCTTGAGCCATTGGTCACGCTCCTTGACCGCTTCATCATACGATCTTCGCCAATCAGCCACCTTTTGTTGATGTCGCTTTGCTTCTTCGGGCGAAACCAATGGCACCTCGGCTCGATCACCGCTGGTGAATACGCGTGTCAACCGATAGTAATCACGGGAAGAAACCGGATCATACTTATGATCGTGACAGCGACAACAGGCGAGGGTCAGCCCCAGCATGGCCTGACCGGTGGTCGATACGATGTCATCAAGTTCGTTGGCTCGGTTACGGAGTTTTTCCTCCACCATTTGCTTGTCCGGCAGGATCGTATTGACCCCGGCCGCAAGGAATCCGGTGGCGGCAATCGCGTCCGGATGGTCCGGAGCAATCTCATCACCCGCCAATTGCCAGCGAACAAATTCATCAAACGGTAAATCATCGTTCATGGCACGAATCACGAAATCACGGTAGCGATAGGCATTGGGACGATCCGCATCGAGTTCCATTCCATTGCTGTCGGCATAACGGGCCACATCCAACCAATGCCGTCCCCATCGCTCGCCATAGTGCGGACTGTGTAACAGGAATTCCACCAGCAACTCCAGCTCGTTAGGCGATTGATCGATTCGCCGCGTCCAATCGGACATTTCTTCCGGAGAAGGAGGTAGCCCGATCAAATCCAGATACAAGCGTCGAATGAGAGTACGTGCATCGGCTGGGGCGGAAGGTGTGAGTTGCTGCGCCTCCTGTGCGTGCAGAATGAAAGCGTCGACAGGAGTCTGCTGCCAGTGCGGATCTTGTGAAGTGGGTGGCAAGGGGTCCGCCAGGGGCCGAAAAGCCCAATGCTGTCGATCTTCCTCTGTTACTTTCAGTTCCCCCGGCTCGGGAAGAATCACTGATGCCCCCGTCTCAGGCCAGTCGGCTCCCGCATTGATCCACCGCCGCAACTTCTCCAATTCATCGTCGGTCAATGGCGCCTCCTCTGCATTGGCAGGCGGCATGCGTTCCTTGTCATCTTTCGATGAAACCAGACGAACAAGCGGGCTCTGATCTGCTTCCCCGGGGACGATTGCAGCATCACCTGAATCTCCACCTTGCAAAACGGTGGCTTTCATATCCAAACGCAATCCACCCTTGCGCTTTTCAGGTCCATGACAACGATAACAACGTTTCTCCAGCAACGGTTGAATATCGCTGACGTAATCCACCTGCTGAGTATCAGCGATGCAGAACGATCCCCACAAATTAACCAGGAGGCCACACAGAATCCGTACGATGGCCGGGGCTTTGTATTTCGCGGTCATGATGGCGGGATTATGCCCAAAAAACACCCGAGATGACAGCGTTTTTTATAAACTCAGGATCATGGTGAATCCGTCTCCCAATCAGTTAGCACGTCCATCCCACACCCCAAAGGGGCATAATAAATCAGCCCGGGGCACCGCCCTGGGTTTCCGAATCGATGATAGCCATGAGCCCTGTAGGGGCGACCCAATCC
>JAQCFT010000132.1 GCA_027619545.1 Verrucomicrobiota bacterium
TGGTCTCCAGAGTCGTAATCTTCACGCCCGCAAACGCATCACCGTCCCCATCGGCATAAGTTCCAAAATCTGTCGACGCCAAAGTGGCCGTCGTATCTTCATTGGTCGTTATGGTGTCGTTTGTAGATGTGGGCGGACTGTTTGTGTTGATCCCATTACCCTGTATGGAAAAATTGTAAGGATTTTCATCCGAGTCGTTGCTATTAATGCTGATAGTGCCTGTTCGAGTTCCAGTTGTGGTCGGGTCAAAGGTGATCTGGAAAGTGGTGGTGCTACTGGCGGCAACGGAAGTTGCTGGTTGTTGAGCGACACTGAAATCTCCGGTAACCGAAACCGCATTGCTTCCTAGAGTCAACACCTTGTCCAGTCCCAGGTTTTCGATGGTAAATGTTCGAGTCACAGTACCTCCCGTCACTTGAGCATCCCCGAAATCTGTGTGATCTGTCGTGGTTGGAGTGGTATCTCCGTCTGGAATAGTTACTGAGTTGCCGTTAACATTGATTTCAGGGCTGGATCCAGTGATTTCTCCCCAAGTTTCGTCTCCACCAAATCCACCACCACCAATATCACCATTTACGCTGTTATCCTGCGTTGAAGAAACGGTTGCCGCGAAGAACTGAGAAGAGGTAGGCCAACTCGCAACGAGAGCCTGAATTCCGGTGCTACTGCTGTTAGAGTTCACAAAATTGGTGTAGGCCTGCAAATCAAACTGCAATGTGTAATAGTTTTCAGTGGTGCCATCTCCATCAAGATCCGTTTCAGGAGCCAGTGCATATTTGATATCCAAACTGCTGTTGTAAGCGTTCCCGGCGGTTGCCACACTGCTTGTATTGTCAGATTGGTCAGCATCCGAATCGTAGATCAGAAAATCGGGACTGCTTCGAATCGTGGTATTATTCGGGCGTGTGTTGGCATCTGCTGAACCATCATCATCAAGTGTGAGGAAATATGCCTTGTAGGTGTAACTGGTTGTATCGTTAGTGACCTGACCTGTAGTTGGATTGTAATCCGCCGCATCGTTTTCTTTATAACCGTTTTTTTGGGTAATGCTCAAAATGAGAGCAAACTCAGGCACCCCATCCCCATCCAAATCAAATAGTGTGTTGGCTGACTTCAAATCCAACTGTTTGGGAGGGGCCTTCTCCACACGTATTTTCAGTTGCATTTTCGTATTGCTCGATAGGAATTGGTATTGTAGATATGGGTAGGTCTCATTCCCTACGATGTCAGGGGCCGCTGCAGTCCATCCCCCATCCACGCTTTTATCCGGGTCCGTTGGTCGACTGAGAGTCGTCCAAGTTTGCGTCAATCCGATGCTTTGGATGAAGCAACTCATGAAGAGAAGCAATATGTACAAAACATTAGATTGACTACCTTCCCCAAGAGGACGAGCGTTAAACAATTTTATCATGGTCAAAAAGTGGGGCAGTCAAACTCCTTAGTTGACATTACTTGCTCCTCCACAGCTTGGGCACCTCCAGTATTCAGGCAACTCGCGGACAAAGGTATTCAACCAAGCTTCTCTTTGTCAACATCATGTTCCTACGAAAAATTGCGTATTCCGAAGATTCACAACTCCACTCTTGGGAGCAGTCAATCAACACCCAATCAATTGAAAGCGTGACATTTGGGAACACGAACAAACAAAAATCACCCCTTACCAACCCTCTGCGCAGCTTCGGCGGCCACGTTCAGGCAAGCACGTATATCATCCATAGGGTCTTGGGGATTTTCTTCGTATTCGAGGGATAAGGCACCGTCGGCAGGAAAGCCGACTTTCTTCATGGCTTTGAATACACCTTCCACATCCAAATGCCCCCGACCAAGAATGACGCCTTTGGTGTTTTTCTTCTGTTCGGCGAAATCTTTCAGATGGATTCCATACAGTCGATCTCCAAGTTGATAAACGACTTCAACCGGGTCCACACCCGATCGGATGTAATGTCCCAAATCAGCGCAGAATCCGATACGCTTATCGTAACCCGCCACCGCTTTTAAGGCATCAAGAGGCGCGTCATAAAGGGCATCTGGGCCGTGGTTATGGATTGCGATCCGGATATCATACTCCGCCACCAACTTGTTCAGGCTTTCGAAGGAATTTGGCTCAGGATTGGCGCTAATATTACGGATGCCCGCCTTTTTGGCGAATTCGAAAAAGGCTTTGTTCTGGTTGTGGTTATCAGTAAAGGACTGGACGCCATGGGCCGAAATTGAGATGTCGTGTTTTTCCAGTTTTGCATTCATTTCACCGATTTTCACCGGATCGGGAATGGGCGGATAATGCATGCGAAACATCTCGGTGTAATGCAGTTCCAATTCCTCGATCTTCTCAAGAGCTCCATCCACACCGAATCCACGCAATGAATAACTTTGAATCCCCATGGGAAAACCGCCGTATTTTTTGAAAGATTCCTCGCGTGTGTCGGCAAGGATGGCCGGCACGTCAAACCATGTGGCGCCTGCTGCAGCGGCAGCGGTCAAGGTACGATTCAAAAATGTTCTGCGATGCATCATAATGATTCAATGTTTGATGGTTGATTCGTTGTGTTTCAATCGGGTTACTGTATGACTAGATTAACGAGTTTTCCTGGAACGACGATCACTTTTTTCACGGTTTTCCCATCTTTGAAAGGGGCAACCTTTTCAGAAGCCATGGCCAATTCTTCAATGGCATGTCGGTCGGCATCCCGGGGGACCTTAATTCGATCCCGCAATTTTCCGTTCACTTGAACCGGAATTTCAATGGTGTCCTCGACGAGTAAAGCCGGATCAAAAGCAGGCCAGGGTTGATAGGCGATCACGAGATTCGAATCCCCTTCCAACATCCCGTAAAGCTCTTCCGCCAGGTGAGGCGCAAAAGGTTGCAGCAGCACCAAAAACGTTTTCATGCACGCACTGGGGCGCACCTCCCAATTCATGGCATCATTGACGAATACCATCATGGCAGAGATGGCGGTGTTGAAACGCATGCCATCCAGGTCTTCCGTCACTTTTTTGATGCATGTGTGGAGGGACTTAAGCTGTTCCGGAGATGGATCAGCATCTCTTTGGACAGCAGCATGCAATTTCAGCTCGGACAAGATGGATTCTCCTTTGTCAGCATCGGCCGCAAGATGCTGCTCGAAGTCAACCTCACTCCGCTCGTCGATCAACATACGCCAGACACGTCCGAGGAAGCGGTAAACCCCTTCCACACCTTTGGTGTTCCATGGCTTGGACATTTCCAAGGGTCCCATGAACATTTCATAGAGACGGAAAGCATCGGCTCCGAAGGATTGAACAATTTCGTCCGGATTCACCACATTTCCGCGTGATTTGGACATCTTCTGGCCGTCTTCACCAAGGATCAATCCCTGGTTGACCAATTTGAAGAAGGGCTCGGTTGACGTGGTCAATCCCAGATCATGCAGCACTTTATGCCAGAATCGTGCATAGAGCAGATGCAACACGGCATGCTCTGTCCCTCCGACATACAGGTCAACACCGGGATTCGCGGATGAAGATTCCGAACCCATCCAATACGATTCCGCCCCTTCACCGCAGAACCGCTCTTTATTTCGCGCATCCAGGTAACGCAAGTAATACCAACAGCTGCCCGCCCACTGCGGCATGGTATTGGTTTCGCGGACCGAACCATCGGACAAGGTCACCCAATCCTTGGCCCGAGCCAGAGGTGGTTCGCCATCAGGTGTAGGTTTGAAATCCGAAAGGTCTGGAGGCATGACAGGAAGTTCATGCTCTCCGACAGAACGATGTTGCCCATCTTTCCATAAGATCGGAAAAGGTTCTCCCCAAAAACGTTGTCGGCTGAACAACCAATCACGCAACTTGAAATTAACTCGACGCTTGCCAACATTTTTCTCCTCCAGCCATTCGATCATGGTTTGCTTGGCTTCCGGTGTGCTCAGTTCATTCAAAAACCCTGAATTAACGCTGGTCCCCTCTCCTACGAAACCAATGGAATCCTGCCCTTCCGGGGCCTGCACCACCTTCAGTACGGGAAGGTTAAATTTCTCAGCAAACTCCAGATCGCGGGCATCGTGGGCAGGAACTGCCATGATTGCACCCGTTCCGTAGGTTGAGAGCACGTAATCAGCAATCCAGATCGGTATACGCTCCTGATTGACTGGATTGATGGCATGGGTTCCGATGAACACACCCGTTTTCTCCTTGGCCAATTCAGTACGTTCCAAATCGCTTTTTCGGGAGGCATACTCCCGGTATTCCTCGACGGCCTGCTTTTGTTCCTCAGTCGTCAGTGTATCAACCAGAGCGTGCTCGGGCGCCAACACCATGTAGGTCGCACCGAACAAGGTGTCCGGCCGAGTGGTGAACACCGTGATGGTCTCATCATGATCCGCCGCTTTGAAATGCACTTCGGCACCTTCAGATCGACCGATCCAATTACGCTGCATCTCCTTGAGCGAATCGCTCCATTCGATATCATTCAGCCCCTCCAACAATTTTTCCGCAAATGCCGTTATGCGAAGCATCCATTGCCGCATGGGCTTACGAACAACAGGAAAACCTCCCACTTCGCTTTTGCCGTCAACAACCTCTTCATTGGCCAATACAGTTCCCAACTCGGGACACCAATTGACGGGCGCTTCCGCAACAAAGGCCAAACGATGATCATCGCGAAAGGCGGCCCTCTCCTTTTCATCTGCAAAGTGATCAGGAATTTTTAATGTCTCGATGGGTTCCGCTTTTTTGGATTCCGGATTGAACCAGGAATGATACAGCTTCAGAAAAATCCACTGCGTCCAGCGGAAATAGTCCGGATCGGTGGTATCGATTTCACGGGACCAGTCATAACTGAAGCCCAGGGACTTGATCTGGCGTTTAAAATTACCAATGTTGGCCTCAGTGGTAATGCGGGGGTGTTGGCCGGTCTTGATCGCATATTGCTCGGCAGGCAAACCAAACGCATCCCATCCGATGGGGTGCAACACGTTAAACCCCTTTGAACGACGATATCGAGCCAGGATGTCGGTAGCCGTGTAGCCTTCCGGGTGTCCCACATGAAGCCCGGAACCCGATGGATACGGAAACATATCCAAAATGTAATACTTTGGTGGAAGTTGAGAGGCCGCCACCGCCCCTGTCAGGCCATGCCTTTTGGAAAAGGGGTGATCCTCTGGAATGGATTCTCCAGGGTTCCATGCCCGGAATGCCTCGGATTCATCCCAGATGCGTTGACGTTTGGATTCGATCAGGTCGAATGGATACTGCTTACGCATATCGTCTATGGTTCAGAAAAAAGAATTGGATAATGTTAAAAAGGGCACAAGGCCTGTTGGGTATCGCACCCGGTCAAGCTGATTTCAGCAAGCCACCCGCGTACAACAAGCTTTATT
The DNA here is from genome assembly GCA_027619545.1 of Verrucomicrobiota bacterium. Classification (GTDB taxonomy): domain Bacteria; phylum Verrucomicrobiota; class Verrucomicrobiia; order Limisphaerales; family AAA164-E04; genus AAA164-E04. Next base: position 5,358 of record JAQCFT010000132.1, read on the forward strand.
CACGTGAGAAAGGACTAATATCTGCTGGAAATTACTTCTTATTCAGAATGGTTCCGAGAATGACGCCTCCAAGCGCGGCGATTCCGATGGATTGATAAGGATAACGGCGCACCACCTGATCCACCGCTTCCACACCTGCATAGGTTTGTTCATCGATCCGGTGACAGGACTTTTTAAGGCGCTCCAGTCGCTCCAGAATCTCGGATTTGGATTTTTCGGGAAGGTCTTCGGCAGTGTTCTTGATGAGCCCCTCCGCCTCCTCAATCAACTTCCGTATATCCTGAAGCAATTGTTTGCGACCACCGTCGTTGGTCGTCAGATTGTTGAAATATGTTTCCATCTTAGTGTTTGCTTTGTCAGCCCCTGAGCACCACACCAACTCGTTGGATGGCCTCAGGACCCTTGTTTATGATCTGAAACGATCAAATCTTCAAGAATTAGGTGGAGGAAATCTTGCAGGCTAATATAAGAAGATTCCGGAAAGATCCGGTTGAACAACACCTCCTCCAAGCACCTGAGACCCGACTTTAAGCATTGAAATACCCCCTCTCCATCCTTCATGATCAACTACATGATTTCCAATCGTATCACACAAACCGCATGTATGGTCCTTTTCGGGGCATCCATGGCTCAATCACCGCTCATGGCCGGGGAATGGGAAACCTTGTTCAACGGAAACGGCACCGAAGCGTTCAGGGGGTATCAGATGGACTCATTCCCATCCGATGGCTGGACCGTTAAAGACGGCACCCTGCGCACCAACCCGGAAGGAACCGTCAAAGACATCGTCACCAAAAAACAATACCGCAACTTCGAACTCGTCTTCGAATGGAAGGCGACCCCGGGCGCCAATAGTGGCGTGATGTATCGCGTTCAGGAAAACAGCGACAGTCCCTGGCATACGGGACCTGAATATCAGGTATTGGACGACTCCAAACACGCCGATGGCGCTAATCCGCTGACGGCGGCCGGTTCCCTCTATGCTTTGGTCAGTGCCGAGAGGAAAACACTGAAACCGGTTGGTTCCTTCAACGAATCCCGCATTATACTTCAGGGCAACCAACTGGAACATTGGTTGAACGGAGATAAAGTCGTCGCCTGTGAACTGGATTCATATGGCATTCAGACATTGATTGCCAACAGCAAGTTCGCCCCCCACAAGAACTTTGCCAAAGAGCGCACCGGTCACATCGTGTTTCAGCACCATCACGATGAGGTATGGTTCAGGAACATCAAGGTGCGTTCACTGACGGAGCCCGAAGCATTGCCGGAAGCGCGCCGTGCAAACGTTCTCAGCAAAGCAGCTCGCGAGGCCGGATGGCGCAATCTTTTCAACGGCAAGAACACCGACCAGTGGCGCGGATTCAAAAAAGAAGCCTTTCCCGACAAAGGCTGGGTCATTGAAAACGATTGCATCAAGCACATCAGCAAAGGCGGCGGTGGGGACATCATCACCAAGCAGAAATATGGTCAATTCGATTTCCAGTGGGAATGGAAAGTCGCCCCGGGAGCCAATAGTGGTGTCAAATACTTCATCATGGAAGAACGCGGCGGCGCCATTGGCCATGAATATCAGGTCATCGACGACTCCAAACACCCGGATGCCCTTCGCGGACCCAAGTGGCAGACGGCTGCATTCTACGACGTTTTCCCAGCCAACAACCGGGTATTACAACCAGTTGGCTCCTTCAACAAGAGCCGCGTGCTGATCAAAGGACAAAAGGTCGAGCACTGGCTCAACGGGGTAATGGTATTGCACTACACCCTGGGAAGCCAGGAAGTGTTGGATGCGGTGGCAAACAGCAAATTCAAGAAAGTCGACAAATTCGGCTATCGCCACCAGGGACACATCCTGCTTCAAGACCACCAGGATGAAGTGCACTACCGCAATCTGAAAATCAAACGCCTCGGGCAGAAGAAAAAGAAATAGGCATTCTTCCCATCCACTCAAGTTGCGAACGCTCGGACCTCAAAGTCCGGGCGTTTCTTTTTTGGCGATGGCCAGAGCTGCTGCGGCATCGTCAGGCAGAGGGCGTACTTCCACGTTTTTGTAATGAACAACGCTGCCGGGATCATGTTGCTGAACGGCCAGATGGCCTTCGGTGTGGGTGTTCTTTTCGTCCACATAATCCACCACAATCTTGTCGTTCACTTTGATGATGATCCGGTTACCAATCGCAATCACGTGTTGTGTCCACCAGGTGTCGTCTTCGATCAGTTGCTCACCAATTTTGACAAAATTGTAAAGTGAACCGGTTCTCTGTGGATCCGGGCTGGTGTTTTCCACTTGTGACTCATAGCCCTTGGGCCATCCTTCACCCAACTGTGCGCGAAAATACATGCCGCTGTTCCCTTTATGATTCAGTTTCACGGTGGCCCGGTATTCCATGTTGCGATACGTGTTCGGGCTGAACAAATGGCTGCGTTTTCCAACTCCCACCAGTTCACCCTTCTCATTGATGCTCCAGGCATGCGGATCGAAGGTCATCCAGCCACTCAGTGTTTTCCCGTCAAACAGCTGAATCCACCCATCCTTGTCGGGAACAAGCGGAGTTGGCTTTCCCGCAACTGTCTGTGCCTTGCAGGCCGATGAAAAAGCGAGTGAAGCGCTCAATGCGCCGACGAAGATAAATTGTTTCAATGTGATCATGTGTCCGGCGAACCTAATCCAATCCGGACAAATTGACAATAGGATTGCATCAGCCCGAATTTCCCGCACTAATGGTGGAAAATGCAGCAAGTCCGTAACGTAAAGGCCATGCAACGCTGGGCGCTTGGAATGAAGAAAAACGGGACAACCGTGGCTCTTGTCCCAACCATGGGGTATTTGCATCCGGGTCACACCAGCCTCATTCAACGTGCGCGAAGGAAAGTTGGGAACGAAGGCAAGGTCGTGGTCAGCATCTATGTCAACCCCACTCAGTTCGGTCCGAACGAGGATTTTGGCGCCTATCCCAGGGATTTGAAGCGCGATTTGGACATCTGCCGCAAGGAAGGAGTTGATGTTGTTTTTCTTCCGGATGACGCTTCCATGTATCCGGGAAAAGACTCCGGGCATTTCTCAACCTATGTGGAAGAATCCCAATTATCCCAATCCATGGAAGGTGGTACGCGCCCGACCCATTTCAAGGGAGTGACGACCATTGTCACCAAACTGTTCATGCTAACGCTACCTGAATTTGCGGTTTTTGGCGCAAAGGACTACCAGCAATCTGCCATCATTCGACGCATGACCAAAGATCTCAATCTCCCCGTCCGCATCATTGTCGCCCCAACAGTTCGGGAACCGGACGGTCTGGCCATGAGTTCGCGCAACGCCTACCTCACCCCGGAGCAACGGGCACAGGCAACCATCCTGATTGACATATTAAAGGCGGCGAAGCGCAAGGTTCAGGCTTCCTCTTCTCAAACAGGATTGAAAACAGTTACACTGAAGAAACAATTGGAGCAGGCCATTCAACGATGTCCTCTTGCGCGCCTTGATTACATCGCCTTTTTCGATCCGGACACGTTGGACCCCTTATCTACGGTTCGACAGGGATCGCACATGGCCCTGGCGGTGTATTTTGGAACCACACGACTCATCGACAATATTCGGTTATAATCCTTTGCCATGACACACAGCAATCAACAACCCTCCTATGATTTCATCGTTCTTGGCAGTGGCATCGCCGGCCTGACCTTTGCTTTGAAAGCAGCCCAACAAGGACGGGTGGCCATCATCACCAAAAAGCACAAAGCCGAATCAAACACCAACTACGCCCAAGGAGGCATTGCCGCGGTGACCAGTCAGGAAGATTCCTTCGAAATGCACATCAAGGACACTTGCGACGCGGGAGCGGGACTTTGCAACGAAGATGTGGTTCGAACCATTATTTCAGAAGGACCTGATCGCATTCACGAACTGATGGAGCTCGGCATGCGCTTCAGCGAACGCGAGATTCCCAACTCAGGAGGGGAAAAAGAACTGGATCTCGGAAAGGAAGGAGGCCATTCCAAGCGACGCATTCTCCATTGCAAAGATGTCACCGGACGGGAAATAGAGAGGGCTCTCTTGCATGCCATTGCAATGAACCCAAACATCGAAGTCCTTGAAAACCATTTCGCGATCGACCTCATCACGTCCAACAAGTTGGGGCTTTCCGGTAACAACAAATGCCTTGGTGCCTATGTGCTGGACAGCAAAACCCATCGCATTCAGACCTTCCGCGCTCCTGTTGTCCTGCTGGCAACAGGCGGATGCGGAAAGGTTTACCTTTACACCACCAATCCGGACATTGCGACTGGAGATGGGGTCGCCATGGCTTATCGGGCTGGTGTCCCGATCGCCAACATGGAATTCGTCCAGTTTCACCCAACCTGCCTTTATCATCCTAAAGCCAAAACCTTCCTCATTAGTGAAGCTTTGAGAGGCGAAGGAGGCATTCTCAAAAACCTGGACGGAGCTTCCTTCATGGAAAAAGCGCACGATCTGGCTTCACTCGCTCCAAGGGACGTGGTCGCCCGAGCCATCGATTCAGAGATGAAACGAACAGGCGCCGACCACGTGAATCTGGACATCACCCACAAAGCCGCACCCTTCACCATGAACCGGTTCCCGAATATCTATCAGACCTGCATGCAGTACGGAATCGACATCACCAAAGAAGCCATACCGGTAGTGCCCGCTGCTCATTACCAATGCGGCGGGGTGATGACCACGATTGATGGTGAAACAAATATCGAAGGACTTTTTGCCGTGGGTGAAGTTTCGTGCACCGGACTGCACGGTGCCAACCGACTGGCAAGCAATTCACTTCTGGAAGCATTGGTCTGCTCGCATCGAGCCATCGAGCGCATTTCAAATTTGAAAAAAGAAGGGGCTTTGAATCACTACGATGCCAAACTGCCACACTGGGAAAGCGGAGGCGCACAGGATCCGGACGAATTGGTGGTCATTTCCCACAACTGGGATGAAATCAGACGAATGATGTGGGATTATGTCGGCATTGTCCGAACCAACAAACGACTGCTTCGGGCACGCAAGCGCATCGCCAACCTGAAGGAAGAAATTCACGAATTTTATTGGAACTTTGTTCTAACCCCGGATCTGCTTGAGTTGCGCAACCTGGCAATCGTCTCCTCACTGATCATCGAATCCGCCCTGAAACGACAGGAAAGCAGAGGGCTTCACTACAATCTGAATTACCCACAATCGAGCCAAAGCTGGCAACAGAAAGACACTATTATTGAGCCGGGATCACTGGAGCATTAAACAACCGGGTTCAGGCCAGAGCCGCTTTATGTTGCGGTTCTTTAATAATCACCGTTCCTGCGATGATGTCGTGCCAGGACTGACGATTATCATTCCAGCTGACCCATATAAAGCCCAGCCCGAGGGCAATGAACGAAAAAAAGGAGGCCAAGGAACGCATCACAGAGGTGCCCCAGGTCACATGGTTTCCATCCGTTTGTATGAGTTTCAAATGCATGATCATGCCTCCAACCGTGGTTCCTTTCCAACTCCACAGGACGATGTGATAGACCATCCAAATCATCACGAAACGCCGGAAAGCACCGGGATGCCCCATCAAATCCAACAAGTGCAATCCAAAAAACAAAAGTAAAAAATCCAGGCCTACAGCAGCCATACGCAACCAGAACCCGGCCCGCTCATATTGGAATTCATCCCGAACGATCTTCTCCTGATCCTGCATGGGAGTATCCTTCGACGCACTTGAAGAGGAATCCGATAAACCGTCATCGAATTTGGTGCCGACGGATTGGGAATCTTCCGTTTCCACTTTTTTAACGGATTCACCAAAGCCGGAACCGGTTTTGACGGATGATGAGGTTGGTCGTGTGGTGGCCGCGGAAGGCATCACAAAGGGTCTGGAAGGTTTGGAAGCTGGAAGATCAACTTCGGTCGTGAACATCTGGAATCCCGCCATCAAAACAGCGCCAAATGCCAACGGAATCACCACACCCAAAACAAGCCCTCCCAAAAACGGCACCAGATAGAGGAGGAAAACAATCAAACTACCGGAAAGGAATGCCGGAATGGAGGCCCCATCCCAATGCAAGCCCGCCCTCTCACCGATACGCTGTCCGAGGGCCGAATAGACCGCCACTTTCCCGATCAAGATCGCAGCAACCAAGGCGCAGAGAACAAACGGCACCATTAAGGCTCCCACTCCGGTTGCGGTCACCAACACCAAAAGCGGTCCGAGCAAAACAAAACCGAGAAGCCCGACAAAAAAGGCTGTCAGCGGTCGCGGTATCATCATTTTAACCGAACGATGCACCCCACTGCCCAGCAGAATCAGGATAAGAAAATTTACAAGAGTCAACAATCCGGCCAACATCATCGTCCAACCGACACTGGGCGCGAAGGGTCTGACAAGAAACACGCAGTAAGCAATCCAGGCCTTGATTCCCGACAGGAATGAAAACAAACCTGGAAGCGGAAACTGGAATACATCCCGTTCAAAAATGTCGGAAGATTCCATCTCGAAAGGTCCGCCAATCAAAACACCTCCATTGCGTATGAGAGCATCCGAACCGGCTTCAAGTTTTCCGCCGACCACAATGAGTTGCCCTCCGATTTCACCACGCACAATGGCGGAACCACCCACCACGACCAAATCCCGATCAATCACCCCTTCGACAACGATGTCTCCCCCGATCACTACCGCGCTGCGAACCTTT
>JAQCFT010000133.1 GCA_027619545.1 Verrucomicrobiota bacterium
CGCGCGGCAGCGCATCCCTACCAGTCGAGAGTGTTGATCAGTGAGGATATTGATTTTTCCTAAAATCATTTCAACACGATCAAAACGGCCCCAACCGTGGCGGCATGGGGTCCATGGTGAAAACGCTGGTGTCGAAGCACCATTGGAGCAGGCGCATCTTGCGGTCCTTTTCATCCGGGCGATCCCACAGGTTTTCGAATTCATCGGGATCGTTTTCCAGGTCATAAATTTCTCCCTCATTGGTCCCGTGATATACCACGATCTTTTCTGTTTTGGAACGTAGCATGGTGCCATAGGCATGACGATGGGTCCAGGCGTTGTAGTATTCACTGAATACGAAGTCGCGATGATGGTCGGGATCTGATTCGCCGCGGCAGATGCTGGTCAGGCTTTTTCCCTGGAATCCTTCGTAAACAGGAATGCCCGCCGCTTCGCAAAAAGTGGGGGCAAGATCCAGCAGTTCGATCAGTCCGCCGCATTGAATGCCGGACTTGTACCCTTCCGGCCAATGGAGCACGAGAGGGACTCGCAGTGCTTCTTCATAAAAATGCGGTCCTTTCAAGTAAAGGCCATGGTCGCCCAGCATTTCACCATGATCGGACATGAAAATCAGCAGCGTGTTCTCCAGTTGACCGGTCGTTTCCAGAGCTTCGATGATGCGGCCGAGTTGGTCGTCGATCAAGGTCACCATGGCGTAATAAGCCGCAGTGACCTGTCGCCGGTCGTCATCGGTCATGGCTTCGAGATCAAAATATCCTGGTTCGTTGTGGGCCCATCGGTGGTCGAGTTTTTGGTAAGTGGATTTGTTGTTCCACTCTCCTTCCTTGATCTTGGGCAAGGGCATGTCGGCCGGATTGTAGCGTTTCATGTAATCCGCCGGAGGATCGAAGGGGTGGTGCGGATCAAAACAGTTGAAGCTGAAAAACCACGGCTCGTCCTGATGGTTCTGAATGAACTCGATGGTTTTTTCAGCGCACCAAGTTGTCTGGTGAAACTCAGCAGGGACACCCTCTTTGACGTAAGGAGTCCCCGGACCTTGATAAAGCGCATCCCAAGTTTTCCCCTTTGAGGTCAGCCACTGAGTGTAGGCGTTTTCGGGCCAATCCGGTTGGGGGTGGTGCGACCAGTCGAAGACGGTATAACCGTCATCGATTCGCTGCTCAACACGTCCTTTGGCGCAACTGGAAAGGTGCAGTTTACCTGCCAAACCGCAGGTGTAACCGTGATCTGCGAAGATGCGGCTCAGTAAGCGTTCGTCCTTGGGGATTTGTTGTCCGTTTTGTCGGCAGCGTGTCGTGCGTGCGTAACGTCCGGTTAGGAATGAAGCACGGCTGGGCGTGCAGACCGGGCTTTGGCAGTAGGCGCGTGTAAATGCGACTCCGTCTCGAATCAATCGATCAGTGTGCGGCGTGTGGATACGGTGGTTGCCGAGTGCACGCACCGTGTCGTAACGCTGCTGGTCGGTGCAGATCCAGAGGATATTTGGACGTTCCGCCATATTGAGAGAACCGTCTTAAGAATTTGGGAAACTAACCATTCGAATCTCATGCGCACCGTCGGCCCGCGCGTATTCGTAATAATACCTCAGTTCGTTTTCAAGTTGCAGCGGGTGCAGGTATCGGAGTGATCCACTAGCGTGCGGTGAAGTTAGATAAGGTCCGTCAGGTGTGATACGATGCCATTGCTTGAGGTCGAGGCTAATGGCCAGCCCGGTTTTTTCTTCATAGTTTTCCGTGTGGCTGGGGCCACCGTCGTAGAAGCCCAGATACACAGGCGGGAGTACCTGAACAGATCCCAGGCGTGCGGCGTGACAATCCCATCCGGATTCACGCGGGGCGAAAACGTCACCCAACCATTCGAAATGGACACCGTCATCACTCACGGCCAAGGCGGACGAAGATTTGGAAAGGCCGGTGTTGTAGATGTCGGATGTTGCGTGCATTTGCTGACGTTCTTCCTCATTGGCAGAAGTGTTGCCGGGGGCGTAGCTGAGGAACATATAGATTTTGCCGTCAACTTCCATTACGAAAGGGTCCTTGACGCCTTCGCACTGGGTTTGTTCGGCGGTCAGGATCGGTATGCGTTGGTTGATGTCAAAGTTGGAAGGATGATCCGCTTCGAGTAAATCGACCCGCCAGCGTTGGTCTGCCGGATCGACGTAGCTGAGATACATGCGCCAACGTCCGTCCTTGGTTTTGAACAGGCTGGCCTTTTCGATGGAATCGGTATTGAGTTCGTCTTTGGTGGTTTTCCAGATCGTTTCGAACTGAATGCCATCCTTGCTTTGGGCGACGAAACATTTTCCGCCGCGAATGGGGCGTGGTTCACGCGCACGGTAGTAGAGGTAGTAGGTTTGATCCGATGGATCGAACACCACGCTGCAAGCTCCCACCCAGAAACCTTCGCCTTCACCCAGCGGTTCCACGACGACTGTTCCCCGTTCGGGATCGAACGGCTTCAGGCCTTCCCAATAATTCAACGATTGTAAGCTCATAGGATGTGTCTTTTTAAGCCCAATCGACAATGATTCCAATGGAAAAAGGATTGGGTGAATGAGGAAGGGGAGATGTGGTCCGCAGGTAGATCGGATCGATCCGTCCTTAATCGATGGCGATGCGGGGTGTGGGGTGCTGTGAGGTTTTCTATTGAACGAAGAAATGCTGGGGAGGTGAGCCAGAAGGCTTGCGCACCGGTGATGACACACAATAAATCATATAGGTGGCGGATGGGTTCTTCCATCCGGCCGTTTTGAGCCAGTTCGATGATGATTTGAGCGCTCTTTTGGGTATTGGGATTGGTGTGCTTTATGTGCGCAAGTCGGGTTCAAAAACTAACTATACCCCCATACGTATCCAAGAGGTGCAATAGGGTGGGTTGAGGCGTAATGGCATTCGAGTATCCAAACGTTTCCCTTCCGTATCCAGAGTGGTAACGACTTACCGCAGTCCGGATTTGCGCTAGATTCAGGCTGAGGTTTCTGAACTCCAGAATGGTTTCTACCGTTTCTGATGTTTTTCTGCTTTGGAAAGTGCCTGCGAGAACCAGTCGTTTCCGATGGCTTGATTTTGCTTTGGCCGGGGAGGTGCCGTTTCGCGTCCTTGTGGTTTTCTGTCCGAGGGACGTGAGGAGCGCGATGTGGAACCCAATTCCGGATTGGATTTCATGGAGAGGGCGATGCGTTTGCGGGCCAGGTCGACCTCGAGGACGGTGACGTTGACCTTTTGGGCGACTTTGACCACGTCAGCGGGATCTTTGACAAATTGATCCGACAAATGGCTGATGTGTACGAGTCCGTCCTGGTGCACGCCGACATCCACGAAGGCGCCAAAAGCAGTCACATTCGTGACGATGCCGGGAAGTTTCATGCCGGGTTTGAGGTCTTCGGGTTTTTCGATGCCATCCTGGAATTCGACTGCTTCGAACTGGCTGCGTGGGTCGCGTCCGGGCTTGGCGAGTTCCTGCATGATGTCAGTCAACGTGGGCATGCCGACGTCTTCGGTCTGGTATTGTTCCAGTCGAATTTGCTGGCGCAGCATGGGATCTTTCATCAGGTCGTTGACCGTGCATTTCAAGTCGCCGGCCATGGCTTTAACGACGTCGTATCGTTCCGGGTGAACGGAACTGGCATCGAGCGGGTTTTTGGCATCGCGGATGCGGAGGAATCCGGCGGATTGTTCGAATGCTTTGGGACCAAGGCGCGCTACTTTTTTCAGTTCGGCACGTGATTTGAAGGGACCGTTTTCGTCACGGTGTTTCACGATGTTTTCGGCCAACTGTGGTCCAAGACCTGAAACGTAACTCAGTAACTGCCGACTTGCGGTGTTCACTTCGACGCCTACTTTGTTCACACAACTGAGCACCACATCGTCTAGCGAATGCCTCAAAGCGTTTTGGTCGACGTCGTGTTGGTATTGGCCGACGCCGATGGATTTGGGATCGATTTTGACCAATTCCGCCAGGGGATCCATCAGACGGCGTCCGATGGAAACCGCTCCGCGCACGGTCAAATCATAATCCGCAAATTCTTCGCGAGCGGCAGCCGAAGCGCTGTAAACCGAGGCACCGCTTTCATTAACCATGACGATGGGGATGGTTTTGGGCAGTTGGAGTTGTTTGAAAAATTGTTCTGTTTCACGGCTGGCGGTTCCGTTCCCGATTGCGATGGCCTGGAGTTTGAATTCTTTGATCAGGACCATGACCTTGCGGACAGCGTCCATGCGTTCGCGTTCCGAGGCGGTCAGGTAGATGACGTCGTGATGGAGTAGTTTGCCTTGAGCGCTCAGTGCGACGGTCTTGCATCCAGTACGATAGCCGGGGTCAATCGCGAGCACGGCCCGTTCGCCCAGAGGGGAAGCCAGCAACAGTTCGCGTAAGTTTTCGGCAAAGACGGTGATGGCTTGTTCGTCGGCCAGTTTTTTGGATTCCAACCGCATTTCGGTTTCGATGGAGGGTCCCAGCAGGCGCTTGTAGGCATCGTTTACCGCAGTTCGAACCTGTTCGCCGGCGGGGCTGTTATTTTGGACAAAATCCCGTTCCAGACGTTGAGTGGCTTCTTCCTCTTCCGGATGGATGCGCAGGATCAGGATGCCCTCGGTTTCGCCGCGGCGCATGGCGAGCAGGCGATGGGAAGGCACTTTCGAAAGAGGTTCGGTCCAGTCGAAGTAGTCGCGGTATTTCTGACCTTCCTCCTCTTTACCGGAAAGCACGCGGCATCGGACCAGGGCTTTGGATCGGTAAAGTTGTCGGGTTTGCTCGCGGGCGGTGGCGTCTTCGGAAACCCATTCTGCGATGATGTCGCGCGCTCCGGCCAGGGCTTTATCAGTGTCGGTGATTTCTTTTTCCGGATTGATGAATTCTTTTGCAGCTTCAAACACATCAAAGGAACCCTGATCGAACAATTTGGTGGCCAACGGTTCGAGTCCGGCCTCGCGGGCGATGGTGGCACGGGTGCGGCGTTTGGGGCGGTAGGGGAGGTAGAGATCCTCGAGTTTGCTGAGTGTTTCGGCTTTGAGGATGGACGACCTGAGCTCGTCGGTCAGCAGGTTGCGTTCATCCAGCGATTTGAGGATGGCGTCGCGTCTTTGATCGAGTTCGACCAATTGTTGCATGCGGTCGCGGATGTTGGTGACGGCTACTTCGTCCAGCATGCCGGTGGCTTCTTTGCGATATCGGGCGATGAAGGGTACGGTGGCGCCTTCGGAAATCAGTTTGGTCGTGGCGGATACCTGGGCGACGGTCAGGTTCAGTTCCTTGCTGATGGTTTCGATATAGTTTGTTGCGTTCGTCATGTGCGAAAATCCTTCTTTGGCGAGGCAGGATGTAAATGGATTGTGCGGCGGGTGACAATCACATTTCGGGTTTTTTTAGACAGTCACCGAGGTTGCGGGATCTGCGAGCTTTGCAGGATGGGTCCTGGTATGCGCTGGTATTCTGGGTTCCTGGGATGCTGTTTGAGGTTGGGTAGACTGAGTCATCAGGAAAAACTTTGTTTCGGGAGGTGTCCTGGCGTATACCTTCGTGCCGCATGTTTGAATTGTTGAAGACAGATACCACCAGTAAAGCGCGCCGAGGTCGTTTGACCACAGCGCATGGGGTGATCGAAACGCCGGTGTTCATGCCTGTGGGGACTCAGGCGAGTGTGAAGGCTTTGGATCCTCGGGAATTGCTTGAGATGGGCACCCAGATTCTGCTGGGTAATACCTATCATCTGGCCTTGCGTCCGGGCATGGACATCATGAATGAGGCCGGCGGCTTGCATCGGTTCATGAATTGGGATTTGCCGATTCTCACCGACAGCGGGGGGTTTCAGGTGTTCAGTCTTGCCAAAATTCGCAAAGTGCAACGTGACGGGGTGGAGTTTCGGTCTCATCTGGATGGTTCGCCGTTGTTCCTGGGTCCCAAAGAAGCCATGGCCATTCAGCGACAGATCGGCTCGGACATTGCCATGGTGTTTGATCAATGTCCGAACCACGATGCGCCTGAGGGCGAAATGAAGGAAGCGGTGGACCGGACCCTTCGTTGGGCGGAGCTATGCCGGGAGCAGCCTCGAGCGGAGGGGCAGCAGTATTTCGGGATCGTGCAGGGCGGGAGCAATGCCTCGATGCGCGAGTATTGTGCCAAGGAGTTGTGCAAAATGGATTTTGACGGGTATGCCATCGGCGGGGTGAGTGTCGGGGAACCGGAACCCGAAATGATGAAAGCGGTGGAATACACCGAACCTTTCCTGCCTGCCAACAAGGCCCGTTACGCCATGGGGCTGGGAACGCCTGCCCAATTGGTGGAACTGGTGGCGCGTGGTGTGGATATGTTTGATTGCGTGTTGCCGACAAGGGTGGCTCGCAACGGAACTGCATTCACCAAGAAGGGAACGATCAGCATCAAGGCAGGGTATGCCAAACGTGACTGGAATCCGATCGAAGAGGATTGCGAGTGCTATGCCTGCCGTCATTTCACCAAGGCCTATTTACGGCATCTGCTCAATGTGAACGAGATTCTGGGACTGAGGATGCTCAGTGTGCACAACAGTCACATGTTTTTGGAACTGATGCGTGATATTCGTTCACATCTGGACAACGGGACATTTGGCGAGTTCAGGAAGGAATTTATCGCCGGATACCAACCAACCCTGAAAGTGTTGGAGCAGCGGGCCAAACATGCTGCGGCACAGCAGGAATCTCCTTCAAATTAAGCTGAATTAGAAGGTTTGCATCCCGCCAGGTTTAGGGTAGTTTAGCTCCAATTCAAATAGCTTTATGGAACTGCCCGGGCAAATAGTCGTATCTTCCCCGCAGTGGCTGCCCGGCATTATGGGTGGCTTTGCGGTCTTTTTGTTGATCCTTGCCTGGACCTACCGTGGCACGGGAATGTCCTTGGGGCGGCGTTTATTCTGCATTCTGCTCAAGGGGGTTGCAGTGGCGCTTTTGTTACTTTGTCTGCTTGAACCCCAGCTTACCCGCCAGAAACCTGAAGCAGGTGCCAATTACTTCGCTGTGATGGCGGACAACAGCCAGAGCATGTCCATTTTTGATCCAGGCCTGAACCGTACCCGGGCAGAGGCCGTCACGGGAATGTTGGTGACCGAGACTGGTCAATGGCGATCGAACTTGGAGGACATGTTTCAGGTGCGAAAATACGGGATGGATTCGCGTCTTCATGGATTGAGAGATTTTTCGGAACTGACTTTTGATGGTGGGGCCACCGGGCTTGGAGCGGCTTTGCGGCAGTTGGCATCCCGGTTTCAGGATCAACCCCTGGCTGGTATGTTGCTGGTCAGTGACGGCAACGCCACGGATGGCAGCGATGCTTCTGCTTTGGATTTGAGCGGATTGCCTCCAGTCTATCCGGTGGTGGTGGGTTCTGATCAGACCTCCCGTGATGTGTCCATTCGAAACATGGCAGTCAATCAGACCGCCTTTGAGGATGCCCCTGTTACACTGCGTGCGGATGTGGATGTGGTTGGATTCGGAGGTAAGGAAGTGGTGGCAAGGTTGTATGAAGCTGATTTTACGGCCAAACCTGATTCCATATCGACGCCCGATTCACTTCAAACGGACGCAGGTTCGCTCGAGCAAGAGCCTTTGGACAGCCAGTCCCAAGGTGTTTCGAGTGATCAGACCACATTGACTTACAGATTTCAGTTTCGTCCCAGTCGCGCGGGTGTGTCCTTTTATCGGTTGGAAGTATCTGCGCTGGATGAAAGTTCGGGCCCGGGGCCCGGAGAGGAACTGGAAGAGGCCACCCTTGCCAATAATCAACGCCTGGCGGTGGTGGACCGGGACTCCGAACCTCATCGTGTTTTATACGTCTCCGGTCGTCCCAACTGGGAATATAAATTCTTGAATCGTTCCCTGGCCGAGGATGATCAGGTGCAGTTGGTCGGGTTGATTCGCATTGCCAAGAGCGCTCCGAAATTTGAATTCAAGGGCCGACGTGGAGAAACCAGCAACCCGCTTTATCGTGGGTTTGACAAGAAAGATGAATTTACCGAGCAGTTGGATCAGGCGGTGTTCACTCGCATGAACATCAAGGACGAGTCCGAACTCGTGAGCGGATTTCCCAAGCGCGCCGAAGATCTATTCGGTTACACCGCCATCATTCTGGATGACTTGGAATCCGAATTCTTCACCAGGGACCAGATGAGCCTGTTGCAGAAATTTGTTTCCGAGCGCGGCGGGGGATTGATGATGCTTGGAGGTTACGAATCTCTGACACGCGGTGAATATGAGGATACACCCCTGGGACGTATGCTGCCTGTTTATCTGGACTCAGGGCGAAACTTGCAGGGAGTGGAGAAGGTTTCGCTGGAGTTGACGCGTGAAGGGTGGTTGCAACCATGGATACGATTGCGTGCCACCGAATCTCTGGAGCAGGAACGACTTTCTTCCATGCCGGAATTCAAGGTCATCAACCTGGTCAAGGAAGTCAAACCCGGTGCCTCGGTCCTGATGCAGGCCAAGGATCCGTATTCCGGAAATACTTATCCTGCATTGATCAGTCAAAGATATGGATCGGGCCGCACGATGGTCATGGCGGTGGGAGATCTCTGGCGTTGGCAGATGCATGACAAGACGGACAGTGGTGATCTGGGCAAAGCCTGGCGGCAGATGGTGAGAGGCTTGATTGCGGATGTTCCAGGCAGAATCAAAGTTGATCTCGAACGGGAACACTCCGAGGCCGGAGCCGCCATGAAGGTGAACGTGGTGGTAAGGGATGAAAAATACTGGCCGATCGATAATGCGAATGTGCGTTTGACGGTCAAGACCTTGGCCTCAGACCCGAAGGAATCCGGTGGAGCAGATGAAGGTGCATCGGATGAATTGAATTCGGAAGTGGTCATCAACGCCGAACCCAGCATTCGTGAACCGGGCTTGTATGAGGCGACCTACATCCCGCGCATCTCCGGCGGTTATCATTTGGGGGTTGAGGTGACCGATGCAAACGGTCTGGTGATTGCCCGCGACGAAGCCGGGTGGACCAATGACCCGAGCGCTGAAGAGTTTCAATCCCTGGTGCCCAATCGGGCCTGGATGGATGCCGTGGCGCAGAAGACCGGAGGGCGTGTGTTGAAGCAAAGTGATCTCGACAGCTGGGCATCGGAACTTCAATTCGAAGCCGCCCCCATCATGGAAACCATTTCCACCCCGCTCTGGCATACGCCTTATCTGTTCGGAGCTGCCATGGTTTTGTTTGCGTTGGAATGGTACTTACGAAGAAAGAGAGGTTTGGCATGATCGTTTCCATGAAGAAGAAATGGATTCACACCGCGGTTGCCTGCGTGTTGATCCTGTTGATCAACCCTGGACTTGCGGCTGCCGAAAAAAGTGCCGAGGCTTCATTAGGCGGCGCCGGTAAGGCTGACTTGTTGATTGTAGTAGGAGCGGGCGGTCTCGAGCAGTATCAGGAATTGTTTTCCGAATGGACATCCATGCTTCGGAGTGTTGGTGCTCAAGCGCAGGCCAATGTCACGGTCGTCGGCCCCGAATTGCCGGAAGGAAGCACCGGGGATCTGAAGGACCAACTTCAGTCCACGATCGAATCCCTTTCCGCCGAAACGAGCGAACCGTTGTGGATTGCCATGATTGGTCACGGCACCTTTGATGGACGGACGGCAAAATTCAATATGGCCGGTCCCGATGTATCGAGTCAGGAACTGGCCGAGTGGTTGAAGCCGTTGAAGCGACCGTTGGCGGTCATGAACACCGCATCCGCATCCGCTCCGTTTTTGAATGCCCTATCGGGTCCCAACCGAGTGATTCTTACTGCCACCCGTGACGGATTCGAGCTCAACTTCGCGCGATTCGGTTCCTACCTGGTGAAGGCGTTGGGAAGTTCGACAGCCGATTTGGACAAGGATGGTCAAACGTCCCTGCTGGAAGCGTTTATCATGGCATCCCGCCAAGTGGACGAGTTCTACGAAGTGGAAGGGCGTTTGGCTTCAGAACATGCTTTGCTTGATGATACCGGTGATCAAAAGGGGATTGCTGCTGATTGGTTCAAGGGGGTGCGCCCCGTGAAACAACCCGAAGGCCAATCCAAACCGGACGGACGCATTGCCAGTCAGTTTCACCTGCTTGAAAATACTCTGGAGAAACAAATGTCACCGGAAATCAAGCAGCGCCGTGATGAACTGGAACAGGCCATCTTCGAATTGCGGGATCACCGCACTGACATGGATGAGGCGGCCTATTTCGAAAGACTCGAGGCCTTGTTGATTCCGTTTGCGGAATTGTATGCCGAACTGGATCAAGCCACCGAATCAGAGGATTCCTCATCTCCTGAAGACGATCTGTATTTTGAGTAAGTAGTTGTTTTTAATCCGCACCACCGCAGTCTCGACGCCTTCGATCTTACCATTTGATGTTGGTCAAATTGACCACTTCCAGTTTCCACTGCTCAAATTCAGCGCCCAGGTGCAAGATTCCAAAGGTGTCGAAATCGTATTTGTTCCCGGCACCGTAATAACTGTCCGGCGCCACATTGAAGGTGTAAACCGATCCATCCACCAAAGGACGTTGATTCCCGGTTTCGAGCTTCAATCGGGACAAGGAAGACAACTGTTCGGATTGGGAAGGGGGGATGGATTCCTGCCAGTGTCGAAAGACTCCTTTGCTGTGCACCAATCGGCGCATCATGGGATTGGGCAGGCTGGAGTGTTGGTGCGCCCGCATGATAGCGCGAATTCGGTGTATGGAAGTGGATCCCTGCTTCAAGATCAGTTGTGTCAAACGGTCTCCATAAACCCATGCCCGACCCGGGTCGATGGCCAATTGGGCCTCGCCTTTGGTCAGGCTGAAATCATTCCACATGAAGCCCAGAACAGTTGGTGTGGACGGGCTCGTGGGAGTGTGGTCTTTGAAATTGGCATGGGCCAACTGAGCCCCGCTGCCCAGAACCGAGTCGATGCCGGGTGTTTCGGACAGGAAGGTTTGTTGCTTGATATCGCCGATGAGTTGGTAGGCGATGTCGCTTCGATGATCGAGCAGTTCGGAAGGATTATATCCGGGTTCCACTCCGCCATGATTGCATTGTACGAAATTGGTCCGATGCCCCAGGTAGATGGCGACCGGGAGGAAATCGTAGATGCGAGAGAGGGGTTTGATCGGGAATTCCGGGCCGTACTTGGCATTGGCTTCCCTTATGAAACCATATTCCAGGGTCAACCGGATGTCTTCGTGATTGCCACGCGCCATCCACACATTATCAGGGTTCTCGGCCCTGAGCCGCAGCAGCACATACATCACTTCGACTCCGTATGCGCCCCGGTCGGTATAATCCCCCAGGAACACCATGTGTGTGTCCGGCGATTGGATTTTAAAGCCGTTGAGCATGCCTTCATCGTTGAGGTGTTTCAGCCATGTATTCAATGAGTGAATATCCCCGTGCAGGTCTCCGTGCAGCAGGACCTTGGACTCCGCGCTGAGAAAAAGCTTCTGGGTAAAGGGCTGGAATGGAATGCCGCCACGTTCAAAATACACCCTGGAAGTGTCGTAAAATGGGGCGTCCGGTTTGTTTAAGTTCACCCAGTTGCCGGCATCAGACAACGGGCCGGTCAGTTGTAATTCAAAAAAGCGATCCAGAACCGCCCTGAATTCGTTGAGGTCCTGCATCGGCAGGAGGCTCTTGTCCGGCAATGCCATGCCGAGTTTGCGGTTGGGGGGCAGGGGATCACATTTCCTGATCCAATCCTCAAAGGAGATCCATGCCTCGTCCTTGGGTGTATCTGTGTCGGTGCCATTGTTGTCTGCCTTCTGTGTTTGAGCGGCTGGTGTCGTTTGCACGCTCTGTCCACACGAAAGATTCAGGCTGAGCATTACCAGTAGCCATCCGGATTGGAGTGTTTTGATGTTCAGTGGTCGCATGATCGTTGAACAGGTTGCTGACTCTTGGGTGTTTTGAAAGCACGAAATTGATGAGTGCATCTGGTGTGGTTCAGTT
>JAQCFT010000134.1 GCA_027619545.1 Verrucomicrobiota bacterium
CCTGATGACGTTGAATCAATACTCCAGATATTTGAAAGGACTTTGGAGTGTTTGTTATAGCTAATAATCACATATGCATGGGCTTATACAGAAATGCCTGCGAGTATGGGTGGGCTTTGCTGGAATCTTTTCCGCTTTAAATGCCAATGGACTTTCTTTTGGGGGGGACAGACTGGATATAGCTGTTCCTGTTGAAGGCATGCATGCACCATTGCAGGTTGATATATTGGGTTTTACCGTGGTTCCAAAGGTTATTTAATTCTCCAACTCACATCTCCGGCTCCGAAAACGGTGTTGGTTTCGATCGCAAACGAAAAGGTGGTTGATGAAATCCTCATCCCAAATCAGGGAGCGATGCGGGCATTTGATTACAGGGCGGCTTGGACTGCTTTTCCCTCAAACACGGTCCGCGTCTGGGATGTCTCCATTGAAAATCCAGATGCGGATTAAGTCCTTGAGATTTACCCTCTGATCGTCGCCACATCGAACAATTCAAACCTCGACACAGGCAACAAGACAGAGCGCGTGGATTTATCGAAATATGCAGGAGAAAATATACGCGTCAGTTTTGGGGTGGAGGCATGAGGGGCAAATGAGGGATTTGGTTTGATTCAGTTGGATCATGTGAGACTGGAAGTGGAAGTGTCTTATGCCTTGAGTGTCACACACGATCCAGAAAACGGATTTGCGATAACGGTGAAGGACCCGCCTCTCGGGAGGTTGGTTTTGGAGCAAAGTACCGATTTCAAGAATTGGACACCTGTTCTTACGGGAAATGTTTATGAAAATACCGGAGTCATTGTGTTCAATGATGAAGTAGAGTCAGAACTTGGACAGCCTTACCAATTTTATCGTGTGTGGAACGAGTGATGAGTTGTTACTTTCCGACACGCAACAACTCGAAGCTGGTGGGATGCATTTGAAAATAAATGGTCGGGGCGGGGAGATTCGAACTCCCGACCTCCTGAACCCCATTCAGGCGCGCTAGCCAGACTACGCTACGCCCCGACCCCTGCTTAGCGGGTAAGCAGGCGCGTATCTTAATGATGAGTCTTTGAGCATTTCAACACCTTTCGGAAGAAAATTTTGATGGTGTTTGGGGCCACACTCTTGCGAGTGCGGCTACGTGAGGATGGTGAGCGGCCACATTCTGGCGAATGCGGCTACTACGGCTCACGTTTTGGCGAATGCGGCTACGGGGGGGAGAAGAAAAATTGATTCTTGTGCCTGACTTTTCCTACCATGTGCCAAGTGAGCACCCCAAAGGCCATCGATGAGCTTGTGAAACGCACCCTTTCGGATGCGTTGACGGCTGACATCGGTCTTGATTCAAAGCCGTTATGGCTGGTGGCTGTGTCTGGAGGATTGGATTCAGTGGTTCTCCTGCATATGTTGTTTCGTTTCAGGAGTGTTCATGGAAGATGTTTGGTGATAGTTCATTATGATCATCAATTGCGTGGGCTGGAGTCCTCCGAGGATGCCCGGTGGGTGGAGAGGCTTTGTGAATCCATGGGCTTGCGTTGTGTTATGGGAGTCGGCGATGTGGCGGCTTACGCCAAAGATCAGGGTGTATCCATTGAAATGGCCGCCCGAGCCTTGCGGCATTCCTTTTTCGTGGATCAGGCTCATGCTCTCGGAACCGACGTTTTGGTGACAGCTCACCATGCGGATGATCAATTGGAGTTGGTTTGCATGCGCTGGATGCGGGGGAGTGGTCCGGAAGGTTTATCCGGGATGACACGTTTCGGTCCTTCAGCGTTTGATCCTGATTTAAATATCTGGCGTCCATTGCTTGGGTTGAACAGGTCGGACATTGAAGCTTATGCGAAGCGTCACAATTTGTCATGGCGGGAAGATCGAACGAATGCCGATATGGAACATCAGCGTAATAGGGTGCGTCATCTGCTGCTACCTCAGATTGAATGTGCTTTTGGCCCCGAGGCTTTGAATGGAATATTACGTTCCGCTGACTTGGTGGCGGCAGAGCACGCGGTGGTGCATCGGGCAGCTTTGGATTGGGAGTGTGGCGTGCAGGTTGGTGACCGGTTTGAACAACTGCCACTCGCCGTGCAGCGTGAACTCATCAAGTTGGCATTGATCCGCATGGGAGTCGTGCCGGAGTTTGAATGGATCGAACGATTGCGTCAGTGCGAGGAAGGGGAAGTGTGCGTGTTGCCTCAGGGGGTGCGGGTTGTTCGTTTGTCAGGATTCCCTTTGTTAAAGCGACTGGTATCATCCGTTCCGCCTGCTCACCTTTCAGAGAGCCAAACAATCCTGCTGCAAGCGGGGGATGGATACACCCTATTTGATGGAATGCGGATCAAGTGGCGTATAGAGAAGGGCGGCTTGCCTGATCGGAAAAGAATAGAAACGCCCCAGCACTTTGAAGTGTTCGATGCGGACCAGGTAGGTGAAGAGGTTGTTCTACGGCATTGGCAAGAAGGAGACCGCATGCACCCTATCGGTGGCAGGGGGAGTTCAAAGCTGCAAGACTTGTTTGTGAACGCCAAAATTGACATTCACATGCGCAGACAGTTGCTGGTGGCAGAATCTCCAGAAATCGGTATTTTTTGGGTGCAGGGTTTCCGCATCGGAGATCTTTTTAAAGTGACCGAAAAGACTGAAAAGCTCCTGGTTTGGGAATACGAATCGCTCGATTCTCCTTGAACCGTCTTAGAGCGGATGTTTCGTCAGGTTTTCCAAAAGGTTTCCGCAGCCGTCTTCCAATAGATCAAGGACATGGTCGAATCCGTCCAATCCACCGTAATAGGGATCGGGAATGTCGGTGACATCGAATGCTTTGACGTAGGAACAAAAGGGCCTGATTTTCTCGCGATACCTGGTGTCGATGTCGAGCTCGATCACTTCGTTGTAGTTGTCCTCGTCCATGGTGAGGATGTGGTCGAATGTCTTTAGATCCACCTCTCTGATTTTTCGCGCCCGACTGGTCATGTGATAGCCGCGGCCGGATGCGGCATTGCGCATCCTTTGGTCGGCGGGTTGTCCGCTGTGGTAATTGATGGTGCCGGCCGAGTCGCATTCGATGAGGTGACTCAAACCTGCCTCTTCCACTTTGGATTGCATGGCGGCTTCCGCTGCCGGACTCCGACAAATGTTGCCCATACACACGAAGAGTATCCTGATCTTTGCTTGCCCCATGTTTTCTTCCTCTAAAGATTCCCCTCGTAAGAGTGTGGTTATTTGGTAAGCAGGCTTTCGTAGTAGGCTTTGGCCTTGGTGACAAACTCCGAAGGTTGTCGGGCGAACAGGGGACTGTCTGTTTCGATAGCCAGGACGCCTTTGAAACCAGTTGTTTTCAAGACCTCTATGAGTCCGGAGATGTTGGCATCTCCTTCGCCAATGCCTGCGCTGATGCCGACCAGTCGATTGTCTGCGATCTGGACGGTTTTGTCTTTGAGGTGAATGTCGTAAACCCGTCCTTCATATTCCTGAAATACCTTGGCGGCATCAAAACCGGAAGCCGTGATCCAACCCACATCCAGACAAACGCCAATCCTTGCGTCGCGGTGTTGAATGATGTTTCGAACCACCAGAGGGTTTCCATAGAGTGACGTCAGTCCATGGTTGTGGATGGCGATTTTGATGTCGAATTCTTTGACAAGTGCCTCAAGCGAATCGAAGATGGCAAAGTCTCGAGGTTCCACAACAATTAGTTTGATGCCCATGTATTTGGCAAACTCGAACAAACGTCTGTTGTATGCGTGATCCGTGGACGTTCCCGCCACGCCAAACGTATACGCCTGGAGTCCGTTTGCATCCAGTACTGCTTTTTTGGCCTTGATGATTTCCCAATCGGCGTGTGGATCGATGTGATTGCCGATGACCTGCAGCTTGGTGATGCCATGTTCTTTCGCGAAAGCGACCACCTGATCAAAATCCAGATTGCGAAGGGTCCAGGTTTGCAGTCCCAGTTCGAAGGGTAGCGAAGGCAGGGCTGTGAATGTCTTTGGGCGATCGATGGTGATGTCATCGAACTCAATGGGGCGGTCGGAGTATGGCTGGCCCCAAATGCTTGCTTTGCCTTGTGTTGGTGCTTGCTTGCTTTGGTGTTCAATTTGCCAGTGATCGGGTTCGTGTGACTGCTCGGACCAGGCTTTGCCACGGATGCTCCAAGTGGAATCAGAAGTGCTGGAGACCGCCAGCTTCATGTGTGTCCATGTTGACGGGGTCCAGTTGAATGAAACTTGACTGACAGCCTTTCGACCACGGAAGAGTTCCAAGGCGTTTTTGGAATTCGATGCATTCAACGCATATCCACCCAGGCCATACAAACCGATCCCAAAGGACGGTGAAAGGCGACCGCGCTTTTCCGATCGGATGCGGGCGGAAATTTCCAAATCCCCTTCATTGTCCGGACCAAACACCGCTCCAAATTTGTTCAAAGGAGTGCCTGGCAAAACGAGCGCGCCGGACTGAATTGAGTAGTCGCCTCCTAGCACCAGAAAATCCTCCGGCACGGAGCCGTCGGCGTCATTTTGAAAGTTTTGATGATAAACCGGGGCACCCGAAATATTGAGCGCAGTCAGGCCCACGCAAATGCAAAAAGTCCAAAGCACTGAAATAGGTGAAAACCGGTGCTTATTGAGACCGGATGGCATGTTGGTATATGGATTCATATTCATTGGCTTATGGTTTGAGACAGAGTTTGCTGGAAAGTCCTTGCCTCGAAAAGAAATTTGTTCGAGGTCGGCAAAAAGGGGCGCAGGTCAAAACTCTGAACTTGTTCTTGCCTGGGCGCAATGCAATGGTATCCATTGTCAGGGCGACGGTGCCCGTTAATAGATCTGAGACATGCCACTCTACGAATACGAATTGGAAAGCGGTGACGGCTGCGGTGTATGCGGAGGGAAATTCACTCTGCGCAGACCGCTTTCAGCCAAGCCATTGACCAATTGCCCGCTTTGCAAGAAACCAGTCAGGAAACTGATTTCCGGTTTCAATACCCCGACCATCACCAAGCCCGTATCGATCAGCGACGCCAAAAAGGCCGGGTTTACGGTGCTCAAGAAAGTCGGTAAAGGCGAATACGAACGTCAATAATCCCTGTCAGCGGAACCTGCCATGACGGGTGAGGATTTGCCTTGGGGAACAACGCTCCATTCCGCTGACCATGCTTCCAGTTGCCGGATGACCGTACGGATGGTTTCGTCCGGTGTGGATGTGCCGGCTGTCACCCCTACTGTGTCAGTTTCCTTAAACCAGTTGGGTTTCAGGTCCGTGACGGATTCAATCTGATACACCCTCGTGCAATAATGAGAAATGGTGTCGGATAATTGGCGTGTGTTGTTGCTCGTCTTTCCGCCGATCACCACGACGACGTCCGAACTCTTTCCCAGTGACACCGCCGCGGATTGCCTTTGCTTGGTGGGATGGCAGACAGTGTCCTTGAATTGCACATCTGACTCGGGAAAACGTTCGCGAATGCCTGCCACCAATAAGCGAACTTTGTCGATAGGTTGTGTGGTTTGAGAAACGACACCAATACGGTCTTTCTGTGGGATATTGAGGATGTCCGATTCCGACAATACAACCGTGAAAGTATCCAAATCTCCGGTCAAACCGCGCACTTCGATATGGTCCGCTTTGCCAATAATAACCGGGTAATATCCTTCCTCCACGAGTTGAAGCAGGGACCGGTGAGCGAAATGTACCAATGGGCACGTGGCATCTTTTATATCAAAGCCCGCCTGCTGTGCCGCTTCACGGGTGCGGTTGGAAACCCCGTGTGCCGTAATGATCAATTCCCGCGTGAACGCTTCCTCATGGCGTTCTACGAAACCGATTCGTTGATCCAGTAATCGCTTTTGGATCGCTGGATTGTGTGCCAGAGGCCCCAATATGGTGGTCGGGCCGCTTTTGGCGGAGGTTTCCGCCAGCTTGATCGCGTCCCTGACTCCGAAACAAAGTCCCATGTGTTTTGCTGTCTGGATGTTCATCGTGTGTGTTTGGTTGTTTAAAGTGATCTGTGTTACAAAGTAACCAATTTGTGTGGTCCTGGTGAGGCTTGCATTGTTCTTGTCAGTCCGATTCGCGATTGAGTCGAACGATCTCTTCCAGCAGGTTGATGTAATCCTCAAACGAGCGTATGCCTTCTTTGGTGAGGCGGTAGCTGGTGTGAGGTCGATTGTTGACAAATGTCTTGGAAACCACGACGTAGCCTGCCTGTTGCAGGGTGCGTATGTGGACACTGAGATTGCCATCCGTCATGCCAAGCATTTCTTTGAGCTCCCTGAACGACATTTCGGAGCTGGATGCCAGGATGGACATGATGGCCATGCGCCCCTTTTCGTGGATAACCTTGTCCAGTTGGTTGAACGTCTCTGTTTTCATGGTTGGTTGGTTGGTTGGGGTTCGGTCAAAAACAAATAGATTCCGTAAAACAAATGCAGGATTCCGAAGGATGCTCCCATGACGATGTGGGCATGAACAATGCGGGGAAGGGAGCCTTCAACGGATTCCTTGGTGAAATGATAAATGGAAATGACTCCACACAAAACGAATAGAGTGCCGAACAACTTGATCCCCCGATGCATGAAAAAGCCCGCCGAGAACAAAGCACAACCGTAGAACATCATCCATAGCGGAGGCACTTTCCACAGGAACGTTTTGTCCAGTTCAGACATGCTCATGCCCAGAAAACCGATCATCCCTCCGGCAAACAAAGCCGGGCAAAGCGCCTGAAACACTCTGCGTGTCGGGGGGGACCACATCGGTTCCTCGTCCTTCCATGCCTGGCGGCGTATCAGAAGAAATGAAAACAACAGCGCAATGACACCCGTGACCATCCACAACAAGCAGAATCCGGAGCCCGTTTCCACAGGAAAAGTCCACCCGATCAAACCAGCGAGAATACCAATCGCCCCGGTCCCGGTCATCGTCGGAGCCAGGGCACGACGATACAACGCCGAACGCTCCATCAAGGTTCGAATCTCACCAAGTCGCTGTGCTGCCCAGTTGGCATCCATAAGACCTGTATACTTTGCGTTACAAAGCAATTGATGTCAAATGTGATCTTTTCTGAGACCTTTCCATTACAAGCCCAGGCGTCACGGTTCGATCATTGGCATGGCAAAGGAATGGTTCAGTCCTTTTTGATCGCTCTCATGGCCTTGACGAGATCGTCCAGGGGGGGGCGCTTGTTGATGTCGTGGATGTCGATCCATTGTATGATGCCTTTTTTATCGATAAGAAAGAGGGCGCGTTCGGAGACTCCGCTTCTTCGAAGAATGCCATAGTTTCCTGCCACTTCTCCGTGGGGATAAAAGTCTGATAGCACTTCAAACCACAACCCTCCCATTTCTTTTGTCCACGCATGCAGAGTGGGGATGTTGTCCACAGTGATGCCAATGAGGATGGTGTCTGTTTCATCGAAGTATTCTTTGGCTAAATGATACCCTGGCCACTGAGCCGAACAGACCGGGGTCCATGCCGCGGGAACGAACGAGAGGACAACATTCTTTTTTTCACGGTATTGGGAGAGGGTTGTTTTCCCACCCTTCAGGGAAGGAAGTGTGAAGTTGGGCGCGGGTGCGTGGATGGCGACTTTCAGGTTGCTGTCGGTCGGTTTCAGGATTCCTGGATCGTAAATATTGTCTTGGTTTACCTGGCCGGTGGCAAGATGGGGCAGACAAATGAAAAGCGTGCTGAGGCAAGCGAGCGGAATGAGGCGGTGGATGGTGGAGTTTTCGTTCATGGCGGGTTATTCCATCTGTTGAGTGGTCAGCGACAAAACCAAACCGGTGAATAGGTCAACGTCTTCTTTTGAAAAGTAGCCGATTTTCTGTTGGATGATTTGATAATCCTTTCCGTCTTTTTTCAGGATCATGACATGTGGTGTGTGCGTCACCGGAATTGCCTGGGCGAACAAGGCCGAAGGGTCGGGAAGCAGGGGAAAGGCTACTTGGAGATTTCGTCGAAAAGTGTCTGTTTCCAGTGCGGTGTTTTCTTTACCTATCCCCATCATGCATACCCATGCATTGAATGGAGGCCCACTTAGATTGGAGTGCAGGATGTTCAGGTTTTCCGCCGATGATTGGCAGATGTGGCAGTAAAAATCAAAGACCTCCACGACGAGTATCCTGCAGTCCATCTGGTTGACTTGGAAGTGTGCTGCTTCCTTCAGGTGGGTCAAACCCAGTTGTCTTCGATCTGTCGGGTTGTCCGGCAGGGGAATGGGGATGTTACCAATGGGCACCGAGTTCAGTGAGTTCGGACTTTGGCTGGTCGGAGTGGTTTCGCATGCGGACAGCAGGAGGAGCATGGCTGTGCATGTCGATAGCAAACTTGCCGGTTTTTTGTTGATAACGGTCATGGCTAACTGATTGGGAGGAAGGTGCCTGTCCTTCCTCCCTGGAATGTTTCTTCCGCTTAGAATCTCCAATTTAATGAGAAATCGAGCCCATTCTCACGGAGATCAGATGTCATGGTGGTTGGTCGTCCGAACAGATCGGTGCCGGATTCCACGATTTCGTTTTCAAATGCATGCATGTAAGCCAGGCTTGCTCCAAACTTCTGGGTGAATTGATAGGTCAACCCCAAGGTTAAATGATGCTCCACAACTGCCGGGAAACCTGTGATACGAAACGTTTCGTAGTAATAGTTGGGGATATTTTTTCCTTGGACATTTGTGAATCCGGGCGCCCAGTTGGAATGTTTTTTGAGAGGGCTTGCTCCGTAGTTGTATCCGGCGGACACGTAGCATTTGTCCCGAAGAACGGCGTAGCGGAATCCCAGTCCAACAGTCCATTGATCTTTCCAATCAAAGTCCGAGTAGCCGTCCGCATCGGACCAATTGATCCATCGGGTGTTGAGTTCCGCAATCAGTCGTCGATCCAGTAATTCAACGGCGACACCCAATCCAATATTGTTCGGAGATTGCAGCTTGAGGTCGTCCATGGCTCCATCCCCGTCGAAGTCGTTCACATCCTCGTGTTTGATGCCCTGTGGACTGATGTAGGATATTCCAAAGGTGACTCTGTCGGTTGCTTTGTAAACGAGCCCAGGCTGCATGCCGAAACCAAATCCGGAAGCCATGCCCATTCCCAGGTCGAGCATACCATAACTTGCCTGAAGGCCCAGCCCGACAGAGAGCTTCTGGTTCACCATGTATGCAATTGATGGTGAAAATTTCATCACCGACAGGTTGGTATATTTTCCGGAACCAGGGGGAAGGCTCCTCCGGGAGTCACGAAAGCGCCGGGGGCATCAACTGCTCTTCCCTTATAATTGACGCCCATCCCTGAAACGCCATAAGCGGCAAATCCAAAACGCCACTGCTGCGGGTTTTTGCTGAACGGAACGGAGATGCCGATGGCTGGAATGGGGTAAACGGTTGATTGGCTCTTGGCTGCGAAGGTGCCGTCAGGGTTTGTGATGCGTGTTTTGATGGTTGGTATGAAGAGTGTGCCGGAAAAATTGACCTCCGAGGAGGGACAGAAGGATCCGTAGCACATGGAGGCCGGGTTTTGAAAAACGGCGCTGATGGCGTCCATGGGCAGGGCGATTCCGACACCTCCCATGGATCTGGAAACGGGGCCGACAGCGATCAAGTTGTCCCCATTGGTCGCCGACAGAGAGGGTGCCAGCGCCGCCATGCCCGACGCAGCCAGGGCCATGATGTGTTGATAACGTTTCATGATTTTCCTTTCTTGCTTTCAGGGTTGGTGCGTTCCAGTTTGGCACCTTCAATTTACCGTCCGGACTGGAACGCGTGTTAAATGTTCAGTGGTTTCATTCGAGGGATTCGAAGATTCAGGTGAAAATGATCTGGGCGTCACTGGAAAGTTCGTAAAATTCCCCAACTGTCAGCACTTTGTCCACTTCGGGACAAAAATCGTCCATACTCAGATTAAACATGTCCACGGTTGCTTTGCATGCATAGATGGTTCCACCGGCATCATGGATCATTTCGATGAATTCACTGACCGGAGGGATATCCAGTTTGTCCATTTCCTTTTTCATCATGGAGGTGGCAAAGGCTGACACACCGGGGATGGCGCCCATCCAGGTGGGCATGGACATTCCCATGGGAGTTGGAAAGCACAGGGCTGGATTGCCGACAGTGGCGACTTTCAGGTGATCCATCTTTTTCTTCACGATGGCGTGCAGTCCGAAGAAAGTGAAAAAGAGGGATGATTCAATCCCTTCCATGCGCGCGCCATTTGCCATGATCAATCCGGGGTACACACTTTCCAGTGAACCTTTGGATACGACGATGGACACTTTTTTCAATTTGGATGTTTCAGACATAATGATTTCTCTTTCTCAATTGTTTGTTAAACGCAGCTTGCTGGTTTGGGGTAGCCGGAAATCGTCGCTGCGGTTTTGATGGGTTTGTCCGGAAACAATTCGTAGAGCTCTTTGGTTGGGATGTTGCCAACTTTCTTGATGCGTCTGATGCCTGGAACGACTCCTTTTTCCTTGAAGTCGCGGTCAATGAAATCGATGACCTTCCAATGGGCATCCGTCAGTTCGATGTTCATTTCCCTGGCAAGGGCGGTTGCGATTTCCTTGTCCCACTGGGAATGATCGGTCAGGTAACCTTCTTCATCGACGTTGATGGATTTTCCTAAGATATCTTTTGTTGCCATATTGTTTGTTCTTTCTTTGTTCAGAGTTCAAAAATGTTATGCTGCGTTGTGTTGATTGGTTTTGCTTGGGATTTCCTTTCCGAGCCGTGTCATGTGGGGGGAGATGCCAGGCATGGGACGTGCCGGGAGGAGGATGTTCCAGTAGACCCATCGGAAGGCCATTTTGCCGATGTGATTTAATAGGCTTTCCCTTAACAATTTCATCGGGCCGATGCCGGGCAGGGGGAAGGTGCCGGGGACCGGTTCCTGTTCGTAATTGAAGTCCAGCAGGATGGCCTTGTTGTGGCCGGATTCCACAAAGCAGTTGGCATGGCCGTCAAAGCGGGCGTTCAACGCTTCATCCTTCATGTAGGAGAGGATGTTTTGAGTGAGGATTTCCGCCTCGAAATGAGCAACCGAGCCTGCCTTGGATGTGGGCAGATCGGTGGCATCGCCCAGCACAAAGATGTTGGAATGAGCTTTGGATTGCAGTGTGTGGGCGTCGGTTGGGATGAAATTCAATTCATCCCCCAAACCGGAGCGATCCACCATGTCGGAACCCATGTTGGTGGGAACAGTGACCAGCAAATCGTAGTCCACGGATTCATCACCCCAGCTCAACACGCGTTTGGCATCATGGTCGACCCGGCTGATATTGAAATCCGTCACCACTCGAATGTTCTTATCCTCCAACATGTGCGAGAGCATCTTGGATGCGGTCGGTTTGGTGAATGCGCTGGATAGTGGGGTGACGTAGGTGATTTCGGTCCTGTTTCTGATGCCTCGTTGTCCCAACCACCAATCTGCAAGAAAGGCAAATTCCAGTGGAGCAACCGGGCACTTGATGGGCATCTCGGCGATGTGCACCACGAGTTTGCCTCCATTGAAATGCCTCATGGTTTCCGCAAGTTTGCTGGAGCCTTCGAAGGTGTAAAAATCATGCACGTTTTTACCCCATCCCGGTCCGGTGAGATCTTCCACCTCCTCGGGAGCAGGATGACACCCTGTTGCAATAATCAAAATGTCATAGTTCAGCTCACTGCCGTTTTGCAGCAGCACTTTGTTATGGTCTCCATTCACTCGGTCGATGCCTGCCTGAATGTATTGAACACCTTTGCCGACGAATTTTTTCTTCGGTTGGACCACATCCGATGGTTCATAAATCCCAAACGGGATGAAGAGAAAACCAGGTTGGTAATAATGATGGGGCTCCTCGTCCACGATGCTGATGGTCCACTGATTGAGATCGATTTGTTTCCTCAAATGATTGGCCATCATTGTGCCGGCTGTTCCGGCGCCTAAGATTAGAAGATTTTTCATAGCTCGGTTCCTTCCGGTTTTA
>JAQCFT010000135.1 GCA_027619545.1 Verrucomicrobiota bacterium
CGTTCCAACTCAACCTCTTCGTAGAAACTATGGCGCGACCGGCGTTGTTCAGGTTGTTGGATGTTCATCCACTCGGAATCCCCAAAGTTTTGCTCAGCCATTTGGAGAGGAACAGTCGGGACGGCTTCCGAAACGATCATCTCGGCGGCGTCCATGTATTTTTCCATCAGCAATGGTGACACGCTCAATACATCGCCGATGTTGTCGAAACCAAAACCGGTGTCGTCGGGCGGAAATTCCTCGTAGACCCTGAACTCCACCCCCATCAAATCACGGATGGTATGCTGGTATTCCGCACGGTTCAGGCGCCGCATGGTGACGCGACCAGGATTGGGGTTCTTGGGATCCAGCTCGAAAACGGACCTCTTGATCCAGTTTTCCAATTGCTGCAGTTGTTCGGCTTTGGGCTGCGGTTTATCCGATGGCGGCATCAACCCGGCACGCAGATTTTTGATCACACGCATCCAAAGTTCCTTATCGTTCAAACGATCGGCATGCGACGAATACCCATCTAATGCCACCTTGCCCTTGTCCATGCCATCCCCATGGCAATCATAACAAAAATCGATCAGAATCGGTTCGATATCACTCTGGTAATCCAAGGCGTGCAAATCGGTTTTCAGGAGATTTGCCAATACCGTGAAAACCATGACCAAGTACGCAATCGATAGGTATCTTCTCAATACTTTCATTGGGCTGATTGGTGCCCACTGTAAAACGAGGAGATGCGGAGTGCAACATTTTGGGCCGCCAATCAGCGCTGCAGCAAGAATATCACATCAACTGTTCTTCAACCCTTTTGAACCACTGCCCATGCCTGGCAACCCATGCATTGAGGGATCCCGGAAAAGATAACCCCGTCATCTTTAATCATTGATGACGGGGTGACGTAAAAATCATCCTTGTCGCTTGAGGCCGGTCGACGGATCAAACACTCAAGGCGACACACTCAAGCGATGGCTGGATTCATCGGACAGCAACAGGACGCCATGCTCCTTGTAGGGTTTGAGCATGAAGTGTGTGGAGGTTGAGACCACTCCATCGAGCGTGGAAAGCTTTTCCGAAACAAAATTGGCCACCTCTTTGAGAGTGTTGCCTTCAACGATCGCGAGCAAATCGTAGGCTCCGGACATCAGGTAGCAGGCGCGCACTTCAGAATGTTTGGCGATGCGGGAAGCGAGGTGGTTGAATCCGCCTTCGCGCTCGGGTGTCAACTTCACTTCAATGACGGCACGCACACGGTCCAGTTCAAGCTTTTCCTCATTGAGGATGGTGCGGTAACCCACAATGGTCCCATCATCTTCGTAGGCCTTGATGCGGGCGGTGACCTCCTCCTCTTCCAGTTGCAGCATCCTGGCAAGTTGATCAGGACGATAAGAGGCGTTTTCGCGCAGTAATTTGAGCAATGGATCCATAGGATGCTTTAATGAGATTGGGTAAGGGTTTCTGAGGGCTTCGGCGCAGGCGTCTGGCCCTTGAGTTCGGTCACGATATCAGGCAGATGTTTCAACAGGAAATCAACATCAGCTTCGGTCGAATAATGCCCCAGGCTGAATCGAATACTGGACAAGGCCCTTCGAGTAGGCACGCCCATGGCCAACAGGACATGGGATGGTTCCAGTGAACCAGTGGTGCACGCCGAGCCACTGGAGGCACAGATCCCCAGCCGATCCAGCTTCAACAGCAATGCCTCTCCTTCCACACCGTCAAATGCGATATTGGAAGTATTGGGCAGCCGATTTGATTTGCATCCGTTGCGTGAGGTCTGAGGGATTTGAGTCAGGATGAAATGTTCCATGTGATTCCTCAAGGCTTCCAGACGACCAGACCGTCCTGAATCTTCCAAAGCCATTTGAGCGGCACGACCAAATCCGACAATGCCGGCAACGTTTTCGGTTCCAGCCCTTCGACCGGATTCCTGCCCGCCACCAAAAATATAGGAGCTGTAAGGCGTCCCCTTGCGAACATACAAAGCTCCGACCCCCTTGGGGGCATAAATTTTGTGCGCAGACAAAGAAAGAAAATCGATCTGGGTGGATTGAACATCAATCGGCACTTTGCCGGCGGCCTGAATGGCATCTGTGTGAAAAGACACTTCTTTGCTTTGGCAGATGGCGGCCACTTCCTCGATAGGAAAGATGACCCCGGTTTCATTGTTCGCCCACATGATGGAAACAATGGCGGTGTCCTCACGGATCATGTCGTTCAACAGGCAAATATCCAGGGAACCATCCTCTTCCACCGGAAGAAAGGTCACATCATAACCCTGTCGCTGAAGAAATTGTCCATACTTGCGATTGGCGGAGTGTTCGACAGTTGTAGTGATAACATGCTTTTTGGAGGCATCGCGGCGTAGAGCGCTATGAATGGCGGTATTGTTGCTTTCTGTTCCACAACCGGTGAACACGATTTCTTCCGGCTCGGCATTGATCAACGAAGCGATCTGCACGCGAGCCTGATGCAAAGCCTCCTTAACCGGACGACAAAAGCGATGCGCACTGGAAGCGTTACCCCAGTGCTGGGTATAAAAGGGCAACATGGCCTCCAATACTTCCGGCGCCACCTGAGTCGTCCCGTTGTTATCCAAATAGCAAATCGAGTTCATTCCTTACGTCGAGGACATCCTAACGGGGGCGGGCATTTGTTTCAACACAACAGTGAGTCCCATCAATCTACGCAGAAGCAACCACATCGGTTTTTCGAAATTTGGAAAACAGGTCACTGAAGACGGTGTAAACCAGCGGAATGACAAACAAGGTCAGGAACGTACTGGTGAGCATGCCTCCCACAACAACAACCCCCATGGGACGACGACTCTCGGCACCGGCGCCAAATCCGATGGCAATGGGAAGGATGCCGGAAATGGTAGAAACGGCCGTCATCAGGATGGGACGCAATCGAACCGCTCCAGACTGAGCCATGGCCTGGTGTGCATTCATGCCCTTTTCCATCAGTTGATTGGCAAACTCCACCAGCAAAATCCCGTTCTTGGTGACCAGACCAATCAAAAGCACCAGGCCGATTTGACTGAACAAATTGATGTTCATCGCGGGAATCGGCGTGATCAACCCGACTTTCCCCAGAGCCCCCAACAACCACAACAAACCAAAAGCACCCACTGCCGCAAGGGGAACGGTCAACATGACAGTAAACGGATGCACCAGACTTTCGAACTGTGAGGCCAGCACCATGTAAACGATGATCAAGGACAGGATCATCACCCAGTAGATTTCCTTACCGGCATCCTGAAGATCCCGGGATTCACCCGACCAATCGTAAAGGAAACCATCCGGCAATTGCTCATCCAACATGGCTTTCACCTTGTCCACGGCGGTCCCCATGGTCACACCTACCGGGCTGCCCGAGATGGTGGCACTGCGAATGCGGTTGTAACGTTCGATCTTGTTGGGAGCGACCCCCACTTCACGACGAATAATGCTGGATAATTGAATGAGGTTCCCGTCCTGGTTTCGCACATAAATCATGTCGAGGTGCTCGGGAGTCAATCGACTCTCTCGTTCCAGTTGCGCAATGACATCGTATTCTTTGCCATCCTTTTTGATGCGACTGACATCCAATCCACCGAAAAGAATCTGCAAGGTTCGTGAAACATCCTGAATGGACACACCCAGCGCCGCCGCCCGGTTGCGGTCGATGTCCAGTTTCAGTTCAGGTTTGTTCATTTCAAATGAACTCTGAACATTTTGAATAAAATCCGACTGCCTCAATTGATTCACAAACCCGGTTACAAACGCGTCCAGTTCTTCCAGATTCGATCCCTGAATGACCACCTGAAAAGGGGATCCAAAACTGCGATTAATGGTCTTGGGAATGGTTGGAATGGCAATGGCTCCCTCCACTTCGGTGAAAAACCGGTTTCTCAAACCGCCCGGTGCATTGACCATTTCCTGGACACTTCGGTCACGATCCTCCTTGAGATGCACAAAGACAATCCCGTTGTTGGCCAAACCAGGCCCAGAGAAACCGGGTGCCACCAAAGATCCGTAAATGGAAATCTCCGGTGTTTCAGAAAGAATCTGCTCCATCTGAAGGAGCATGCGGTTCGTGTATTCGGCGGTCGAACCTTCGGGCGCAATGACAAAACAAAACAAGCGCCCCTTGTCTTCTTCCGGTAGAAAATCTCCCTCCAGATGTGTATAGAGCAACTGACTTGAGACAAACAAGGCAACAGCGATCCCTCCCAGAATGCCCAATCTGGCAAAAACAGACAGATCCAGCAATCGCTGAAGGATACTCTTGTAAATCCGTGTGACAAAGTGAAGCGTCGCTTCAAAACGTCGCACAAGAAAACCTTGTTTCTTTCCGCTCGGACGCAAAATACGGGAAGCCATCATGGGGGTCAGAGACAAGGCCACAAATGTCGAAACAATCACCGATCCGGCAATGGCCACCGCAAACTCAACAAACAGGCGACCGGTGGTGCTGGATTGAAAGGCCAGCGGTGTGAAGACCGCAACCAGGGCAACCGTGGTGGCGATCACGGCAAAAGTGATTTCCTTCATCCCCTTGAAAGCCGCCTCCATGGGCTTCATTCCCTCTTCGATGTGACGGTGGATGTTTTCCAAGACCACAATGGCGTCATCCACCACAATCCCGATGGCCAGCACCAGGGCCAGCATGGTCAGGATATTGATGGAAAAACCAAGCAACTGCATGACGGCGAAAGTGGCGATGATCGAAACCGGAATGGCCACCGCCGGAACGAGCGTGGCTCGAAAGTTGTGGAGAAAAACAAAAATCACGGTCACCACGAGAAAAAAAGCGAATCCCAGGGTGAACCATACTTCACTGATGGAATCCTCCACAAAAGTGGATTCATCATAGTTGACGACCATTTCGATCCCCTCAGGCAAGGTCGGCTGGATCAGTTTGAGTTGCTCGCGTACTCCGTGGGAAACGGAAACGGAATTGGCCTTGGATTGCTTGACGATGCCCAGGAAGATGCAGGGTTTTCCGTTGTTACGTGCACCGGTTCGTTCGTTTTCCACCCCCTGTTCCGCGTGACCGACATCCCGCAACCGAACAAATCGATCCCGCTCCTGCCGAATGACCAGTTGATTGAATTCCTCGACCGTCTTCATTTCGCCCTTGGTCTGGATAGTCATTTCCCGGTCCCAGTTCTCGACACGTCCGCTCGGCAGCTCGACATTCTGTTCCCGCAAGGCCTGTTGGACGTCCAGAATGGTCACTTGGTGGGCGGCCATTTTTTGAGAATCAAGCCACAATCGAATGGCGAATCGCTGTTCGCCCCCTATGAAAATGGACGAAACACCTTCGACCGTTTGCAAACGGTTTTTGATCTGTTTCTCCGCCAGGTCGGTCAATTCGATCGGAGTGAAACGATCACTGCTCATCCCCACCCAGATAATGGGGCGCGCATCGGAATCCTGTTTGGAAATAACCGGCTCGTCGATGTTCTCAGGAAGACGTCCCCTGATACGGGAAACACGATCACGCACGTCCTGTGACGCGATATCGATGTCCCGCGACAAGTTGAATTCAATGGTGATGTTGCTGACCTGCTCCCGACTCTCGCTGGTCAGAGTTTTGATCCCCGGCACATTGTTCACCGCCTCTTCCAGGCGTTCGGTGATTTCAGTTTCAACCACGGACGCGTTGGCCCCCGGGTAAACAGTGGTCACATTGACAATCGGAGGATCAATATCGGGCAGTTCCCGAACCGGCAACCGGGTCAGACTGATCGCACCAAACAGCACCAGAGCCAGGCTCATCATGGTGGCCAGGACGGGGCGACGGATGCTGATTTCCGGCAACTTCATGCAGAGACGTTATTGATAAATGTCGGCGGCTTCAGCCGGGGCAAATTTGACGGGGGATCCGGGGCCGATTTTTTGTGAACCTTCGACGATGACCATTTCCCCCTCGGCAAGACCTTCGAGGATTTCGACCTTCTTGGATTTTCTTTCACCGACCAGAACTGTCCGTAACTGTGCCTGATTTTCCGCATCCACCACGTAGATCATCGCGCGCTTTTCGTCCAGTGTCCGATAAATGGCAGGTTCAGGTATGACAATAGCCTTGTCACGAATGGTAAGTGTCAAATCCAAAGTGGCAAACATGCCCGGTTTCAACAGTTCTTCCGGATTGGCCACCGTAGCCTTGATCAAGGTAGTACGGAGTTGAGGTTCGACAAAAGGAGCCACGAAATAGACGGTTCCCTCAAATTTATTCTGAGGATAGGCGGCCACTTTGACATCAATGGTCTGACCGGTTTTGCAGACACTGAGGAATCGTTCCGGAACATTGAATTCCAGTTTGACCGGATCAAGCGACACCAACCAGGTGAGTGTCGTGTTCTGGGAAATGACTTGACCGGGACTGACTTCGCGGGATCCGACCGTCCCGCTGAACGGTGCAGTGATACGTGTATCCTTCAATTGACGCTTTCGCAGGTCCACCAAGGCAGTATCCGCTTCGAATCGCGTCTTGGACTGGTCGAACTCCTGCTTGGAAATCAGGTTCCCATCAAGCAGTTCGCGGTTTCTTTTGAAATTGGATTGACTGAGAGCCTGATTGGCTTCGGCCTCAACGACCGCTGACTGAAGTTTGCTTTGATCCAGCTCAATCAAAAGCTGGTCCTTTTCCACGTGCTGCCCCTCCGTGAAATGAATGGACTCAACGAGACCAGCCGTTTCGGATTTAAGTTCCACCATTTCATCTGCAGCCACCGTCCCAATCAAGGAAAGCGTGTCAGCAACCGCTTCGGTTTTTGCCGCGACGGCAACCACCTGGGTTGGCATCATGGGGCCTCCACTGGAACCGGTATCCTCCGCCGGACCACACCCCACCAGCAGTCCCAAGCCAAAGAGGCTGACCGGCAAGAACAGATTGAAGTTGCCTCTGAATATCATGAATGAAACTAATCCGTCAGCCAGGCCGTTTATTGATTCCAGCCAACGGAAAGTCCACACTTTTCATGGGAACAAGGATTGATGCAAGTGGATTCGTTGGGGAAGTGCGCCAAAAAGAAAAGCCTGAAGCACTTTTTCTTCAAAACTCAGACGAAACAAATGCATTAAAACCAATGATTCCCTGAGTCTCTCCCCCCCATCGCGGGATTTGCCGGATATGGGACGTTTAAGGAAATACGAGCGCATCACCCTGCACCATCAAAGGGAACGAGTGGGATCCAAAAAATAAAGAACGATCCCAACCGTCAAAAATCCTATGACCAATAAAAAATCCATCTTTTCGTTCGTTAGTTTGGTTGTCTCAAACTTGAATGGAGCGATGGTTCCCTAGTCTCCGCCAAGAGACATGACACAAATTCCAGGTGAATGGAGGGTTGGTATCAGACGCTGATAATAGCTGTTTGAGGAACCATCGCCGCATTCAAGTTTGCACGAAAGCGAATTCGATAAAAACAGCTTCCGCAGCAGAGCATACAGCACATTCCATACCTTCTCATTTTTAAGAAGCTCCGCTAACCAGGGAGTCTGGAGCGGAGCAGCGTCGCACTGAAATCCGTTTATGACGGTAGCGGAGTGAAGCAACCTTCACTGCCCGATGACAAAGGTACCTCCGGAAGCTTCCAAACGCAAAGCGGTTGGAAGGTTTCTGGGATTGAGTTGCATCACCAAAGTATGCTGCCCCGCCGGCAATTGGACGATCATCTCGGCATGAAACTCAAAAGACCGTCCATCGATCCAGATCTGCGTGTCCTCGTGAGCATCGAACTTGAGCGTCACCGGTTCATTGGTGGTTTCAAAAGCACAGCTTGCCATCAGTCCAATCAAACTGGTCACCTGATTGATATTTCTCAGTTGCAAAGCCTCTGCCATGACCGGCTGAGGCAGACGCCCATCTACCAGCGTATCAGCGATTTTCCAGGCAGGTCCGGAGGTATCTCCAATGATATTGTCGATACCGAACTGCTCGTCGGTGTGCTTGCCGGCACGTAGCTTCCACCGCCTGGCTATGTTGTTACGGGCCGCATCAAACGGACCCGGTTCCCCCAATTTGGAAAGGAACCGGATGAGATCCCATTGCTCCTGCTCAGTCAATGTCGCAATGAGGCCTGATGGCATCATGGAAGCCCCCATAATCCTCTGGCTGACATCTTTTTTGGGAACAGACACGATCTGATTGACAGCATTCCGAATGAATATTTCCTCATTATTCTCAGATTGGAGAATCCCTGTGTATTCCTCGAAGTCTTTGGTTTCCACAATAATCGTATGATACCCCTCCTTGATCTTGGCATTGGGTGCCAACAGAGACTCGACCAGATAATCGGTGGGTGCACTCGCCCCAATGGATGTCAGGTCCGGTCCCACCTGTCCGCCCACACCTCCAATGGCATGACAAGCAATACAGGCAAGCTCCAGACGGCGGTAAACACTTTCACCACGATAGGGATCACCTTTTTCTTCGGCAGCCTGGGCCATCTGTTTCATCATGACGACATCCACAGTATCCTGATCGGACACCAGGGAGCCCGCCTTTTCCAGCGCGAGCAATAATTCAGATTCATTGCGGCCGGCTTTCTGAATGCTGCGTATCCCTGCCTGAGCGGCAGTTTTGCTCAACTCGACATCTTTCAAGGCTCCAGAGACAACTTGAAAGACATTGCGTCGTTGAATGAGATAAGTCCAAAGTGCCTCCAGCTCCGCATCCGATTCCAGATCATTCATGACTGCCCAAACGAAAGGTAAAGCTTCTTTGGGTTTCAAACTGGCAAGCGATTGAACCGACAAGCGCCGGATCAAGGAGGATTCGCCTGCTTCAGACAGAGATTTCAGAGCATCCCACGCAACTTGCCCTCCCATGGCGCCCAAGGCCTCCACAGCTTGAGCCCTGACTTGGAGCGAGGTGTTCTTATCCGCCACCGTTTCTGTCAGGGAATTCAACCCATCCTTCAGCTTCCATTCCCGCGCCAGCTCCAGGGCGGCCAGTTGCACCCGCTCATCGGAATGAGCAAATAGTTTGGTAAGCCCTTTCAAACTCGAATCGGGCTTCGCCTGGCGCAACCGCGAGGCTTCGTTCAGGGATTGAATACTCTTCAGCACAGTTCCCGCAGAGGCCTGCTGGTCCTGAGTGATGCCCAGTATTCGATTTAATTGCGCTGTTGTTCCCGCTTTCGCAATGAGCCCCATCCACGGCCCGCTGGCCAACGCCTCATCTGTCATCCCCTGCGTCAAGGGCTCCAACACCTCACGGGCTTTGCTGCTGTCAATGGCAGTCAGGCCAAACTCCAACTGGGCATCTTTTCCTTCAGGATCCCAACGTCCCTTCCGAATGGAATCGATCCAGGGATCAGCCAGATCATTCATGGTCAACCAAAGTGCGTAATCCACAAATCGATCCATCGGTTTATCCAGAACGCTCAGTGCCAAAGCAGCTGCGGCACCACTGTTTAATTTCGGCAAAATCCGAAGCGCTTCCAGACGCACACGCGGGTGTTCATCACCAATCAAGGTCTCCAACCAAGCCTCGTGGTTCTGGATATCTTGCAACCAGAATCCAAGCACACGTACCGCCGCCGCCCGAACGCGCCCATCTCTGGCCTTGAGCAATGTTTCCAGCAATGGTTGGTTGACCTGGTCCAGAGATTGATACATCCACAAAGCCTGGAGCTGCTCCTCCTCCGTACTGCGTTCTTGTGTCCACTCGTTTAAAACACCAAAAATGCTTTCACCCTTTTCGGTCAGAATCCGGCGAGCCTGCTTCTGATTGAATCCATTTGATGTTAAAAGCTGATCCAGCAACTCGCCTTCGCTCATCGCCGTAAGATTGGACCGTGGCAAAAGTGGTTCATTTCGATAACTGATCCGCCAAATACGGCCAGTGGTTTTGTCACGCCTTGGATCCCGAAAATCCACTTCACCATGTTGAATAATGGGATTACTCCAGTCGGCGACATAAAGGGCGCCGTCCGGTCCAATCTTCACATCAATGGGACGGAAGGTCGCATCCAATGATCGCACCAAATCACCGGCCTCCTGCGCCGCATATCCGGCGTCCTGTTCGGAAAGGGCAAAACGCACGATCCGATGAGCGCGAAAATCACATGTTATGGCAGACCCCTGCCATTCCTCGGGCCAATGTTCGCTTTGAATCAACTCCAGACCACAAAACTTCGGATACGCCCCAGGGCTGACACTGTCCAGCAAGCGACGAGCACCGGCATAGGTGAAATACATGGCGCCGGGCACACCGTAACTAATCCCCTGAAATCCTGCGCCGTCGGTGACAAAGGATTGTCCATAGGAGTCAAATTGATGTCCCCATGGATTACAAAAACCACGCAAATAAACATCCAGCTCCAAGGTGGAAGGCCGCAAATGCAACACCCCGCCACTATTCAATCGTACCAGTCCATTCGGGGTTTCCAGGTGGCTGTGAATGTAAATCGACTGGTTCATGTATAACTGCCCGTCGTGTCCCCAACGCAAAGTGTGCAGGATGTGATGCGTGTCTTCCGTGCCGAAACCGGACAACACAATGCGCTTCTCATCCGCCCGTCCATCACCATCGGTGTCCTTCAAATGCAGCAATTGGGTGCTCTGCCCCACATATGCCCCTCCGTCTCCGGGCTCGATCCCGGTTGGCATCAACAACCCATCGGCAAAGACCGTTGTACGGTCCGCGATACCGTCCCGATTAGTATCTTCTAACACCAGGATCTGATCATCAGCTTCCTGACCGGGTTTGATTTGAGGATACAATTTCGAACCGGCCACCCACAACCGCCCTTCCGGATCGAAATTGATCTGGATTGGTTTGCTCAACATGGGGGTTTCGGCGTAAAGGGTCATTTCCACCTCGGGTGAAAGCTGAAAATCCGGATGTTGACTGGCGTTCAATGTCCGGATGGGCTCGCCCAAATTGGACCGCGTTTCAGGCACAACCGGCTCCGGCAAGCGCCAGGCCAATGCGTTTGCTTCATTCACCCCATGATCCACTTTCATCAGTTCGTAAGCATGCCGTTTGGGGATGGCAAGCGCATGAATCGCCAGTTCCTTTTCATCGATCAATGGATCAAACTGGGGAATCTCCACAGCATTCTGGCCTTGCTCGTGTTTGCGGAATCCAAAGAGATAGGTCTGATTTTGTGGTCGGAATCTATGGAAAAACAGTTCGTTCTTTTCCACTACCATGCCTCTCAGGGCTTCGGCTTGGTCGAACTGAGGGCCACGTTGAAAGGCCTGTCCTTGTGCCCATTGCGAACTTGTTCTTACTGCGTATATCCTCCCATCTATCTTCAAAGCATACGTCCCGGCATCCAAACCCGTGAACCGAATCATGCGCGAGGCCAGAGAAGATGGATAAACAACATCATCCTCATCCATGTTGGGGTACGGCAGTTGATCATCCCGCACCTCAAAACGGATACCATCATCACCAGCATGCATATTGAATACCTGAAGACCTCTGGAAGCCGCTCCGACTTCTCCTTCCGATGTAACATCAAGCTTCCAGGGCCAAGGTTCACAATCCATCACCTGCTGATACAAATCAGCGATCCTGGCATATCCATAAGGAGTGGGATGAATGCCGTTTTGCGTGAAAGACCGTTTGAATGCATCCGATCGTCCATCCCCCAGCCCGTTGAAAAGATCGATGAACGGTTGTTGCCGTTCGTTCGCAATGGCTTGAATGGCATTCGAAAAGAGTCTCACATCCTGATTATGCGCCTGGGGATCCGGCAGGTCGCCGCCCATGAATTCATGACGCATGGGGCCAAAAAACACAAATCGAACCGGGTTGTCCTGTTTGACGACTTGCTGTATGCGGTCGAGCAGACGGTTCATGTCCAATCGAAACTGCGGAAGCGCGGCACGCCCCTCCAATGAAGAAGCCATTCCATAACCCAACATAACCACAGTGGGACGGAAGGTTTCCACCTCTTTCAAAATCAAGTCCTGCCAGGTATCCCTGGGTT
>JAQCFT010000136.1 GCA_027619545.1 Verrucomicrobiota bacterium
TGCCGTCCATTCCCGGCAAATGCAGGTCTGTGACCAGTAGGTGGGGATGGTGCATTTCACAAAGCCGCAGTCCTTCCGTTCCGTCTTCGGCATCTCCTTTCAAGTCGAATTGGTCGTCCAATTGGATACTCTTGGACAGGACGTTCCTGAGCAGGGCCTGATCTTCAACCAGCACTGTGCTCCAAGGGGGTTGTTGTTTGATTTCTGTCATGATGCTGTGGATGGTTTCTGCCCTTCCGATGGTTTGTCGTCTTTGAATCCTTTGGGAGTCCATTGCATGGGGACCTCCAGTCGAAAAGTGGATCCTGTTCCAGGCTCGGATTGAACAACGAGGTCCCCTCCCATGCGGTGTGCCAGCTTTTTGGAGAGCACGAGACCGAATCCCGCGCCTGTTTTGCCCACTTCGGTGGGATCCCGGGGCTTGTCGGGCAACTGAAACAGGGCGGCAACTTGTGATGCGGTCATGCCTTCCCCGGTATCCTTCACATCGATGCGCATCTTGTTGTCGACCTGTTCGCACCGGAGCAGTACATCCCCGCCTTTGTGGCTGTGGCGAATGGCGTTGGACAGCAGGTTGCGCAGAATGGTACGCAACATTTCGATGTCGTTTACGAAGGCCGGGTGCTTCTCAACGAGGGTGTTCAACCTCACATCCTGTTCCTTTGCCGCCGATGCAAACAGTGTGGTGACTTGGTGGGCCACCCGTTCCAGATCGATTCTCCCGGGAAAATAAGGAAGTTGTCCGGTCTGAAGACGTGCCCAGTTCAGGAGATTGTCCAGCAATTCGGTCAGGTGTTTGCTGGTCGATTGGATCTCACCTGCAAACTTTCGGATTTCTTCCGGAGTAAATGATTCGGGAGCTTTCATCAACAAGCCGCTGAGATTGCTGACACCCGACAAGGGTGCTCGCAAGTCATGTGAGATGATGGCCAGAAGCCGGTCTTTTCTATGGTTGGCTTCGTCCAGCAGTTGATTGCGATCTGTCAGGGTGGCTTCCGCTTTTCGTCGACGCCGCATTTCGGACAGAACGATCATCGTAAACATGACGATCAACAGTCCGGCGCCGACAGAATTTCGTGATATGGAACGGATGG
This sequence comes from Verrucomicrobiota bacterium, assembly GCA_027619545.1. Classification (GTDB taxonomy): domain Bacteria; phylum Verrucomicrobiota; class Verrucomicrobiia; order Limisphaerales; family AAA164-E04; genus AAA164-E04. Next base: position 1,095 of record JAQCFT010000136.1, read on the forward strand.
TTGACTCAATGGTTTCGGGAAATTCCCTTGAAAGTAAAAACTCGATGCGCACCGATTCTTGGGCCTCAGGATCATTCAATGTCGAAAAGGCCAAAGATTTCGTTTTTCCATCTTCCAGGGTTATATGATTTGCAGAAAGACTGACACCTTGCTGCATTACGGACGAAGCAAGCGGCGGGGTGAATTCCCTGCGACCTCCTCCGGGGCCTCCTCTCGGGCCGCCGGGGGGACCTCCCCGCCTGGGGCGTTCGAAGCCGTCGAATGGAGGGGGACGACGGTGGTCTTCACGGTCCCGGCCTTCTTCGATCTGGGTGGAAGTCGACAAGTCCCAGGAATCGATGATATCTGGCTGTTCCAATGTGGAGGGAACGACCCGCCACATGAGTTCGGATGTGTCGGATAATTTTGAATACTCGTTCGGCAGCGTCCTGCCAAAGAAAAAGGTGTGAGGCTCAAATCCCCTCGGATCGCTGACGGCATATAGAATAATGATTTGGTTCTGATGACGAACGAAACGATAGGAAACCGGCCTGCGGCCTCGGTCCATAGAGGGTTCCTGGATCGATTGATGAAGCGGGGTGCCTGCCGCAATGGTGGCGCGTCCCTGGTTTGTATAGGTGTAACCTTCCAAAAAATCCCCGTTTGCATCAAAACAGGCCGCCAGATCAAAATCGAAAAGAATGGAAAACGCTTCCGACAACAAATCTTCCTTGCTTCGCCCTCGAGCCAGAGATTGAGCGGCAAATCCAATCAATTGAGATTCTTCCTGGGCGAGCGTCATCAGTCCCTCCACTGCCTGTTGGCGAAGGTAGATGTTCGCATATTCGCGAAATTGAGAAGTCATGTTCCAGGCCACCCACCCGTTCGCAATCAGGAGAACAGTGGCGATGCCAATTCCCAACCCCGGTATCCACCAAATGGGATTCGATGGAGATTTCTGTTCTTCTGAGTTTTTTTTGGGATTCGGCATGACTCGAGGGTGCTGGTGCGCAGGGTTGGGTTTGTGTTTGTGTTCTATCTAGTTTGTTGTGAATGTGTTATGTTTTTCTTGTTCATTGTTTGCCTGATCATATCGTCCGAAGACTTTTCTAACAATCCCCAATCCCTCCCTCACCATGTCGTACCGGATACGACAATTGGCAGGATAGGAAGGTGCCAACACTGCTGGTATTTCTCTCGTAACAAGAACGAGAACGTCAGCTTGTTAGCAAAAAGGCAAATCGCCGGTTTCGGAAAGGGTTCCGAAGAATGAATCCGGCAAAACAACAAAAACAATACAACTGTTAAAATATTATGAATCACAAGTGGAATACCAAAATCGCGCTGATCGCAGCAGCCAGCATCGTGAGTCTCCTGGGATTGAACGCTCAGGAAGAACAACAACGCCCTGACCGTCAAGGTCGCGGGCCCCATGGCAAGGTTGCTGGCAAGCAGCTGGTCCAAATGGATGCCAATGAAGATGGGATCATCACCCAGGATGAATTCGAAGCCGCTGTTGCCGAACACGGTGCCGAACACGCCAACGATTTGTTCGCTCGCTATGACACGGACGGGGACGGTGTGATCACGACCGATGAAGTGTCGGCGGTGCATGCAGCCGCCATCGAGGAACGTCTGTTGGGAATTCTTACCCGTTGGGATGCGAATGAAGACGGGCAACTGACCGAAGATGAACTTGAATCGGCCGGCACCAGAGGCCGTGGCCATCGTCATGTTTTGAATCAATTCGATGCCGATGAGGACGGAACCATTACGTCTGATGAATTGCTTTCCGCTGGCGCTGCAATGTTGGACGAACGTGTAAACGGAGTCCTGGAAAAGCTGGACGCCAATGCCGACGGCAACATCAGTGCGGATGAAGTGGCCGCCGCGCAAGATGCCGGAACAGCCGATCGATGGGCTTCTTTGTTGGAAAAACTGGATGCCGATGAAAACGGTGAGATCAGTCTGGAAGAAATCAATGCCGGCCGTCCCCAGCGAGAAGGGGCTCCCGAAGATCGTCGCCGTGGACCTCGTCCCCAGGACGATGATACAGCTTTGAACGCCGACGACAACGCAGGAGACAATCCTCGCGAAGGACGCGGACGTCCTCAAGGTGGTCCTCGCGGACCCCGTCGCGGAAGATGATCTGAGTGATATTCAGCGTCTGCTCGAAGCCACACACCCGACCTCCCCACGGTCGGGTGTGTTTCTTTTTATGACAGGAATTCATTGGCCTGAAGCCAAAATCATGCTATCCGCAAAGGATATCTCTACATGAAAAATACCTTTCATTACTGGCTGATCAGCGCGCTGTGTCTTCTGTCTGGCACGGCCTGCCAAACAACATCGCAATCTCAGGATGCATCCCGCTCATCTTTGCCTTTCTCTTCCACAAGCGCCCCGGCACCTGTTTCGGATGTCGTATTAGCGAACTCGAGCCAAACCTTTCTGCCCGGCCATTTGACGAGACTGGACCAGGCAGTGGAACAGGCCATGAAGGAGGGCAAGTTGCCGGGGGGCGTGTTGTGGTTTCAACATGGAGATGCAGTCTATCGGAAAACCTACGGCTCAAGAAGCGTTGATCCACAACGCGAGGCCATGACGGAAGACACCATCTTTGATGCCGCGTCGTTGACCAAGGTGATTGCCACGACCCCCGCGATCATGAAGCTGGTGGAATCCGGAAAGGTGGAAGTGGATGCGCCTGTTGTTCGATATATACCTGCCTTTGGTGCGCATGATAAGGGTCAAGTGACGGTTCGTCATTTGATGACCCATACATCGGGGCTACGTCCCGGCCTTTCACTTAAGGAACCGTGGGAAGGCATTGAAGAAGCCGTTCGGCGGGCCTGTGACGAGTCTCTTCAAACAACCCCGGGAACCAAGTTTCGCTACAGCGATATCAACTTCATTTTGCTGGGCGAGATCGTCAGTCGTGTCAGTGGGCAACCTTTGGAAGCATACGCCGCCGAGCAGATCTTTGAACCGCTGGGAATGCAACACACTCGTTTCCTCCCTGCAACGGATTGGATTTCCAGAATTGCACCCACCACCAAACTGGGAGATGCCTACATTCGGGGTGTGGTGCATGACCCGACCTCGCGTCGGATGGGAGGTGTGGCCGGGCATGCCGGGTTATTCACCTGCACCAGGGACCTCGCCAGGTTCGCTCGTATGATGCTGGGTAAAGGCGCAGTCGATGATGTGAGAGTGTTTCGTCCTGAAACAGTGGATCTGATGACGCATGTTCAAAGTCCGGCTGAAGCCGATGCCCAACGAGGATTGGGTTGGGATATAGCATCCCCTTATTCGAGTCCTCGTGGTCATCATTTTCCGATTGGATCTTACGGTCATACCGGCTGGACGGGAACCTCTATTTGGATTGTGCCACAAACCGACACTTTTCTCATATTTCTATCCAATCGAAACCATCCCACCGAGGACGGAACCGTGGTGGCGTTAAGACGAACCTTGGCCACCATCGCCGCAGAGGCCATTCCAGGATACGTGGATGATCCGGCGGCTCCCGCTCTGAATGGAGTGGACGCGTTGGAAGCCGACGGGTTTCGGCAGCTGCGCGGATTGAAGGTGGGGCTTATCACCAACCATACCGGACACAACCGAAACCGGCAGTCGACGATCGATCTGTTGCATGCCGCCGAATCGGTGGAATTGAAGGCGTTGTTCAGTCCAGAGCATGGCATTCGAGGCAAACTGGACGGCAAAGTGGAGGACGGAGTGGATTCCAAAACCGGACTCAAGATTCACAGTCTGTATGGAGAACATCGCCAGCCTCAGGCGGCCGATCTGGAAGGTTTGGATGCGCTGGTTTTCGATATTCAGGACATTGGTTGCCGATTCTACACTTATATATCCACCATGGGATTGGCCATGGAAGCAGCGGCCAAGGCGGGATTGAAGTTCGTTGTGCTGGACCGGATCAATCCGATCAATGGCAAGGAAGTCGAAGGTCCGGTGCTGATTGGTGAAACGGATTTTGTCGGTTTTCATGCCATTCCCATTCGACATGGCATGACGGTAGGTGAGTTGGCTTTGATGTTTCAGAAGGAAAAAGGATTGGATCTTGATCTCCAGATCGTTCCCGTTCGAAATTGGGATCGGACATCTGAATTCGACGCTGTCCGTCAACCCTGGACCTCTCCTTCGCCCAATATGCGCAACCTGAAAGAAGCTCTACTTTATCCGGGGATTGGTATCCTTGAAACCACCAACTTGTCCGTTGGCCGCGGAACCGACACACCTTTCGAACTGATTGGGGCTCCTTACATCCATGATCTTCAATTGACGAAAGCGCTCAATGATCTGGCCCTGCCGGGAGTCGCTTTCACTCCGATTCAGTTTGCTCCGGATGCAAGCGTCTTCAAAGACGAGACATGTCAGGGTGTCTACATTTCCATCCTGGACCGGTCCAAAGTGCGGCCGGTTGAGCTGGGTATCCAGATCGCCCGAACGCTCCATGCACTGTATCCGGGTGACTGGAAAACAGAACGCTTGAATCGTTTGTTGAAGCATGCGCCCACCTTCCAACTCATCGAATCCGACGCTTCCCTGGAATCGATCACTGGCACTTGGGCGGCAGATTTGGATGCGTTTAAGGCGCGGCGGGCTGAATGTCTGCTGTATCGTTAGTAGGGCCATTTTTCGAATACCATGGCAGATCGACGATCATACGCGATAGGTGTCGACATAGGTGGAACCAAGATCGCTGTTGGATTGGTGGATTCGGAAGGAAATCTGATCGATTCGACAATCCTTCCCACCGAATCTGAAAAAGGTGTTTCTGACGCGGCAGCACGCATCCATCAGGCGGCATGCGAAATGATTACAGCGCAAAACCTCTCCAAAAAATCAATCATGGGTATGGGGGTAGGGTGCCCTGGGCCATTGGACCTGAAATCGGGAATGGTCATGAATCCATACACCCTGCCCGGATGGGAAAACGTGTCCTTGACTCAAGCTCTGGAGGATGCATTTGGAAACCCTGTGCGCATCGAAAACGATGCCGATGTCGCTTTGATCGGTGAGTGCTGGGTGGGTGCCGGCAAGGGGAAAAATCCCGTGGTCATGCTGACTTTTGGCACGGGGGTGGGGGGAGCCGTTCGTTGTGATGGACGCGTATATCGCGGTGTCAATGGTGAGCATCCCGAGATCGGGTTGATGCCGGTATTACCGGACATGCCCCCAGATTATTCCGGAGTGGATGGTTCGCTGGAGTCTCTGGCATCGGGTGCTGGGATTGCCCAACAGGGGGAGGCCTTCGGGTTTGAGGATGCCGCTGCCGTGTTTGACGCAGCGCAAGGGGGGCATCGCGAAGCAGAAATGATCGTGCAAAGAGCTTATCGCGCTGCAGGCGTGGCTGCCTGGACTTTGGCGCATTGCTTTGTGCCACAGCGGATCATACTGGGGGGAGGTTTGATGAATCATCATTTTCATCATTTTTCACACACCATGCGGGATTATTTGTCGCGAGCAAAATTGCTTCCTGAAAACAGCATTGATATCGCCAAGGCTCAACTCGCCAATCGAGCGGGCATGATCGGCGCCGCAGGACTTTGGTTGATGGACTGATTTTGGTCTGTTTTGAGTGCTTTTTCACGGTTTTTGGCCAATAAACGTGCCCAAGCGTGCATTGACTTGGCCGGAAAGATCATGTCACAATCCGGGCATGATGAATTGGGACATATCGCATGTGCTTGATAACTGGGGGTACGAACCCGGTAAAGCGATGGTTCGCAGGATTGCTGGAAAGGGTGGCAAGGAGTTGATTCAGATGCGAATCGACCTGGGTGTGCTGCAGATGCACACAGAAGGCCGTCCGGACGGTCAGAGACCGCATGGCATGGAGACTCTGTTGGATTATCATGTCGAAAAACTGGAGATGCACCTGGCTGAATTTGACGGGGATGACTCCGGATTTAAATTGAGTTCCGAAGACTGTGTCGCCCTTCAGCAGGAAGCGATACAGTTTCATCATCGATACATCTGCTTCTTTCAGCTCGAAGCCTATGATCAGGTCGTTATGGATGCCGATCGTAATCTTGATGCCATTGAAATGGTGGAACAATACGGTCCGGACGATCAGATGTCCTGGGCACTGCGACAGTTGACACCGCAACTGATGCTGATGCGCACGCGTGCACTTTCGGCGATATCCCTGGATGAAAAGGATTACGAACAGGCCATTCTGGATGTGGAAGAGGGAATTGAGTCTTTGCAGCAGTTTCTGAATGATCACATGTCAGAAGAAGCCGCCCAGCAGAACGGAGAACTACAGGCACTTCGGCATTGGCTGGAGGAAGTCCGGGGTTCCCGGCCCATGAGCAAACGTGAAAAGCTGGAACAGGAACTCGATGACGCGGTCGCCAAGGAAGATTACGAACGGGCAGCCGAGGTCAGGGATGCCCTGAAATGTTTGAGCGCCGCCGAATAAGTGTTCCGACAAGCACATCTGAAACAGAATTACTTTCAAATTATTATGGATAACAAACCCATCATTGGATTCATCGGTATCGGGGTCATGGGACGCAGCATGGCCGGACATCTTCTCAGTGCAGGCTATCCCCTGCATGTTTACAACCGGACCCAGTCCAAGGCACAGGATCTGATTGATCGTGGCGCCCAGTGGCAGGATTCCCCGGGCAAAGTGGCCGCTGAGGCGGACGTGATCATCACCATCGTCGGATTCCCCAACGACGTGGAAGCCGTCTATCTGGGGGAAGATGGCATTCTGGCAAACGCCAAGTCCGGCAGTATCGTGATCGATATGACGACATCCTGTCCCAACCTGGCGGCAAAAATCGCTGAAGAAGCCAAAGTCAAAGGTATCGGCGCACTGGACGCTCCTGTCTCGGGCGGCGACATCGGCGCACGTGAAGCCAGATTGTCCATCATGGTGGGTGGTGATGAGGCTTCCTTCGAAAAGGCCAAACCCCTGTTCGAAATCATGGGCAAAAATATTGTCTATCAAGGTCCCGCAGGTTCTGGTCAACACACCAAGATGTGTAATCAGATTGCCATCGCCTCGGGGATGATGGCTATCAGTGAATCCATGGCTTACGCCAAGAAATCGGGACTCAATCCCGAAACGGTGCTCAAGAGCATCGAAAGCGGCGCAGCGGGCAGTTGGTCGCTGTCCAATCTGACACCACGTGTTTTGAAAGGGGACTTTGCTCCAGGCTTTTTCGTGAAGCATTTCCTCAAGGACATGCGTATCGCGATCGAATCCGCTGACAGCATGGGGTTGGATCTGCCGGGGCTCAAACTGGCCAAACAACTTTACGACAAACTCGCCGAACGAGGTTGTGAAGACGACGGAACGCAGGCTTTGTTCAAGCTTTACCAAGATCAACTTTAACCAAATGAGGGCGGCCAACACGGTCGCCCTTTTTGCTTTATGAAACCTTTTCGCTCGAGCCGATTCCTTTTCTGTTCGCTGTTTCGCTTTCAAACATTCGCATGTTTGGGCTTGTGTTTCCTTTTGGGGAAGGCTCATGCGGAAACCTTTGCTTCAGACGGTGCCTGGTGCTGGTTTCAGGATCCGCGAGCGGTGTATGTCAAAGGACGCTTTGAACGAACCTATGCCAGTTGGATGCAAAGCGACGGTACACTCTTGGTCGGATGGATGGATCATTCCAGTCACAAGGTTCATTCCAAAGTCATCAAGGAAAAATGTGACGTCGATGATCACAACACAGGTTCCTTGCTGGTGCTGCCCGATCATCGGTTGATGTTGTTTTATGCGCGCCATAATAAACAGGGACTGTTGGCTCGTATCAGTTCAGAGCCCGAATCCATCGACGCATGGGGGCCGGAGATCACCGTGGCTGATACGCCACGCATCACCTACAGCCATCCGGTTTACCTGTCCGACGAGAAAAAGTTCTACGTCTTCTGGCGAGGTGAAACTTGGAAACCCACCTTTGCAACATCCCCCGATGGAATTCATTGGTCCAAGCCACGCGTCTTGCTCCAGCAACAAGGCCGCGAAGCTCGGGATATTCGTCCTTATCTGAAAGTGGGGAATGATGGGAAATCGATCATTCACTTTGCATTCACCGACGGCCACCCGAGAAACGAACCGACCAACTCGGTCTATTACATGCAGTATTCCAAGGGAAAACTGTGGCGGGTCGATGGCTCGGTGATTGCTTCCATGGAATCCATAGAAGCCGTGTCGCATCTGGATTGTGATCTCTTATATGACGCCCGCTCCACCGGAGCCCGAGCCTGGGTATGGGATGTCGCACAGGATGCCGATGGGCATCCGGTCGTTTTATACACGCGTCACCCCGAAGAAACGGATCACCGCTACCATTGGGCTCGCTGGACCGGGCAGAAATGGCAAGACGTCGAATTGTGTCAGGCCGGCAAGTGGTTCCCTGAAACGCCTCAGGGAGTTGTGGAACCAGAACCCCACTACTCAGGAGGCATGAGCTTGAACCAAGGAAATCCTTTTCAGCTTTGCGGAGCTCGCCAAGTGAACGGGATTTTTGAAATCGTTTCCTGGAACAGTTTTGATGAAGGTAAGAGTTGGGTGGAAAGACCCATTACCCGAAACAGTGAGCAGTTGAACGTGCGACCGGTGATCCCTGTTGGGGTACCTGCTGACCGGTCACATGCGCTGTTCATGTCGGGAGCCTATCGTCATTACACGGACTATCACACGTCCATCCGTTGGGAGCCACTGCCATGAGAGTTTTCCGTTCATCCAGGCGCATTCGTGTGGAGCTAAATCTCTCTGGAGTGCTCCGAGACATCGGAGCTCTGGATCCGGTCCGTGTACTCCATACGTACGCTCATCTCAACTGGCAATCTATAATGTTTGCCAAAAGTAATTTCAGAAAAAACTCTGCGCCACTGCGTCCCTAGCGCAGCGGGCGTGAGAATAAGAAGCAACAGCAAGCCGTTATGCGCACATACTTTTGGCAATCAGTATAGCTTGCTGATTAAGGTGGGATTATCTAAAATGCGACAAAACTATCTAAAAAGCGACATTCAATGAGTGTGCAACATGCTAACAAATAACTTATTCAAAAAATAGATATATATTCATTGACAATATTGATCTTGAGTCTTACCTCTGGGTTATCCGTTCGCACGAATGGATAAACACTATCTGATAACAGTGTGACCGTGAAAACGGTAAGGTCCGGGAACTGCACATCCCGGACGACAAGTGGATCATCATAAACAAGAACCCGGCACAGGCGTGTCGCGCGATGCGTTGCGCAGCTCTCCTTGCCGAGAAATCGACTTTATGATGATAAATAGAAAATCGAAGCATGGCTTAAGAAGCTCAGGGATCGTGACCAAAGTCCTCCTTGCAGCAGTAGTCCTCCTCATGACGTGGGGGCAAACTAATCAATCAGTCGCCGATTGTCCCGATATAGGATTCAACAATGGCTATATCAACTATGATACTCAATCGATGACCGTTACCCGGGGCGAGGGCGTCTCCTGCTGCCTGCATCACCTGCAGGTGCTCGTGGTATACGAAGGACTGGAACCGGGGGATATGTTCCACATTCACGGAGTCACCTTGTCCAATGACACCGATGAAACGATCAGTGGTCACAGAGTGATTGACCTCTTCGCCACCGGCAATGAACAAATATCCGCATATTACGAGTACGTCAGCCTCAGCAGCAGTGTATTCATTGCGGCCTGGGAAGTCTCCTCAGATTCCGGGGGCACTTGCTCGGGCTTGGCTGAAAATTACAGCGCCTATTGGTGTAACAACTCGACCTATATCTCATTGAGCAACGGCAGCGTGGAACTCAAACTGCGTTTTGGTGTGGAATCAGCCCTCGATAAAGCGGACCCCAAACGAGGCTTGCTCTGGATGCGCCATGAAAAACCGAACGCCTTGCTGACCTCACCCAAATCACTGGTCTATTCCATGGCAAAAGACACCGCCATAGATGTCGTCCGCAATCAGGACCGCACTATCCGGCAAATACGCGCCGAGGACGGACTTCTGGACATCAATCCCCTTGACGAATTTGGATATGAAATCCAGCTCTATGCCGACCAGAACGTCACCGGTTGGAACGGTGAACAATACGAAACTAACGGGGCACCCCACTACACCTGGAAGATTCACAACCCCGACCGCGACCTGGCCAACCATCGCCTCCGCATCGAAGAACACACCCGGGGATTCGGAGAAGATGCGCCACCCGTGGTTCACGAATACATCTGGAACGAAACAAACGAAGCCTGGAGTCTGACTCTCGGTGGTGGCCTGAGTCAGGACCGCAAACAAGTAACCTGGAACTCCGACCGAACGCAAAAAACCGAACTCGAAGAAATGCTCGATCCCCAAACCGGCGAAGTGGCCCGCCGTATCGAACGCATTTACGGACAAATCCACCCGGACAAACCCCACATCCTCCTGCTGAGCGAAACCGCCGACCCGGGGCCGAATCAGGAACAGACCCAATGGAGCTATATCGACGATCCACAATCACCCAACTTCGGCCGCAAAGCCTGGGTGGAATACCCCGATGGCAATTGGAAAGCCTGGGAATATGACGACCAGGGCCGCATTCTACGCGCCTACTCACCGTGGCTCAACCAGTCACGAACCACCGATGAAACATTGGCCCGTGTCCTGCACTACAGCTACGAAGCCCCCGGGAAAACCATCGACACCGGCCACGAACCCTGGCGTCCCCGCATGGTGACCGAAACCATCCTTGGACGGGAGATCAATCGCACCTATCACCTCATCTCCCAAGATCAGGAGTGGGAAATTCGCTGTATTGAGCCCGGAGGCAAATGGGACGAACCCGACAACATGGTGACCAAAA
>JAQCFT010000137.1 GCA_027619545.1 Verrucomicrobiota bacterium
ATTTGTGTCTAGTAAAAAGTGATTCTGTTCACCATCAACAAGAAAGGCTTGCTGAGAAAAAAGCCGTGGCGATCACCCAAAATTGCATCTCATTTTGTTTGACATTCATGCAGTAAAGCGCCGGCCATCCAACAGCGTTCCGGTTGACAACAAGACTCGCTGGAGACTGCGACATCCTTGCTCACATGCATCGGGCTTGCCCTTGGGGTGATTCGTTGCGTCCCTGAACAGTAAGAAAACACCCTAATCGGCGCCAACGACCACAAATGGATCCAATTCCATCGCTGGTGTCTCACCTATAACAATTAATCCACCATGCATCATGCAAAAGGTTCGTATAACCTGCATATTACGAGCCCTGTTTTTCAGTATCAGCATCACATCCCGCTCAGCGGTCGTTTACTATGACATTGCCAATCAAGCCTCTCCCTCAGGTAGCGAAATTGTTTACCTCGATGTTGACGCCTCATCGGCTGAAACGGCCGTCTCACGGGGAGGCAGCAAGCCGTCAGGTTTCAACACCCATTTTTAGATTGCCGGCACCGAAAGATCCACTGTCATCAATTCGGATTCCTGGCATATTTACAAATCTCCCAAAGGGTATGCGCGAGATATGACGCGGGATAGGAGATCACGGGCAGCAATCCCCCGACCTTCGTTAGAGAAAATATGCGCAGAGGCGCAGCTATTGATAGGAAGAATGTGTCTTGAACGCCTAAACCGGGCCGACGCAAGACCCGTAAGCTTGAGGAATGATCATCCATGCTCGGGAAACGGGGCGGATTTGGACCGGGTTCATTGAATACCTTGCTCCTATCATCCCCCCTCACCCGGGGAAGATGATCTTACGACTGGAAGCTTACCCTGCTTCTGCTAGGATCCACGAATGCAATTCCGAGTTTATCGCACATGTCTACATTTGGTTTTAAGGGCGGCTTGGACTCAAGTCTTTTGCCTTTTTCTCTTGGGCCTGCTTCATGCGCACGCTGCCGACAGGTTGGTGGTGTTGACCTTTGACGATTCGAAAGCCTCACAGTTTACAAACGTCCGGCCCATACTCCAAAAGCACGGGTTCAATGCCACGTTCTTCATCACGGAAGGTTTCACCTTCAGCTCCAACAAGGACGATTACATGACCTGGGAGCAGATTGCCCAGTTACACCGTGACGGTTTTGAGATTGGGAATCATACCAAAAGTCACATCGGTGTTTCAGCGGACACTCTGGGGATCATTCGGCAGCAGATTGAATACATCAATGATCGCTGCATCGAACACGGCATTCCCCGCCCCACCAGCTTTGCGTATCCGGGCAATGCCATTCATAAAAACGGACCGGACATGCTCGCTGAATACGGCTTCCTGTGGGCACGTCGAGGCGGGGCTCCGGAGTTTCCTTACGAGGACGGTCGCGGAAGCGCGTTTGTACCGGGCAAGGACAGCACGCGCTTGCTTCCATCGGCGGGGGATGCACGCCCTCACTGGACCTTGGACAATTTCAAGCAGGCTTTGGCGACTGCAGATCAGGGCGGCATTCCCATCATTCAATTTCACGGCGTACCGGACCGGGATCATCCCTGGGTGTCCACCCGCCCCGAAATGTTCGAAACCTACATGAACCATCTCAAACAAGAAGGCTACACGGTCCTTTCCCTGAGAGATCTTGCCAGTCATGTGGACACGACCCTTCAACCGGAGGATCCCTGGGCGATCATCGATGAACGAAAGGAAGCACGCAAGGAAGTCTACGTAAAAGGCATTGTTCGGGATGCTGACACAGGAGAGGAGCTTCCTTCACGGATATACATCAAAGATATCCATGGAAAACCGTATTACCCACGCAACATTTCGAGTCGAGGCAGTTCTGTGGATTATCGGAAGCAAAACTGGGTCAACCAAAAGGCCACCGAATACCACACCACCCTGGCAGCCGGTGCCTTTTCGGTCGAGCTCCCCCCGGGCACGTATCAATGGACCATAGAGCGTGGAAAGGAATACACCCCCATCCATCGTGAAATCGTTGTTGAAAGCAGGCAACCGATCGAACTGGCATTCGAACTCAAGCGCTGGATCAACATGGCGGACCGCAATTGGTTCTCCGGTGACACACATGTGCACCGTGCGATGCATGAACTGCCCAACGTGATGATGGCGGAAGATCTCAACGTGGCGTTTCCTTTGAACCATTGGGTAACGCGCGCCTTTCAGGCACCATCCCAAGGTGACAAGAATTTACGCATTGATGATCCTCCCACACTGGTCACAGTGGACGACACTCATGTCATTTATCCGCTCAATACAGAATACGAAATCTTCACCGTCAATGGCAAAGCCCACACCCTCGGCGCCGTTTTTCTGTTAGGGCACCAGAAACCGTTTGAACAAGGCGGTCCCCCCATGGAATCCATCGCCCGGCAAGCACACGCCCAGGGCGCGTTGCTCGATCTGGACAAACATGACTGGCCATGGTCGATGGCTTTGGTTCCTGTGATGGATGTCGATTTGTTCGAACTGTCCAACAACCACATCTGGCGCACCGAATTCGGATTCTCAAACTTCACCACCCCTGCTCCTGCTTACATGCATCTTCCCAACAAAGGAGTCAAAGGAACCGAAAAGGACTGGATGCTCTACGGTTTCCAAAATTACTACACCTTGTTGAACTGCGGATTCCATCTTCGCCCCACCGCCGGAACGGCCAACGGCGTGCATCCTGTTCCGTTGGGGTTCGGGCGTGTGTATGTGCACCTGGAGAAGGGATTCTCCTACGATCAATGGTTCAAGGGACTGGATATCGGACGTAGTTTTGTGACCACCGGCCCCATGCTGTTTGTCAAAACAAACGGTCAGCATCCCGGATTCCGTTTCATCACGGACGCATCCAAACAAAAAGTCATCGCCCGCGGAGAGGTCATCTGGGATCACCCGGTCGAAACCCTGGAGTGCATCGTCAATGGAAAGGTCACCCACAGCCAAACCGTAACCAACACCCCCACCCATCAAGGGGGCTATCGATCTGAAATCAATATGGAGATCCCCATCGAAGGAAGTAGCTGGGTGGCCATCCGATGCTTCGGGGAACCAGAACCCGGACGCACCCGCTTTGCCCATACAGCCCCGTGGCTTTTCTCCAAACCAGTTATTCCTTTGTTGCCTTCCGTGGATGAAATCGATTTCCTCATCGACCGGGTGGCATCTCAAATCGAACGCAGCCGCGAAACGCTACCCCCGGAAGCGATTCAGGAATACGGACAGGCGTTGAAAGCATACCAAGATATCAAGGCAAAGGTCATCGAAGCATCGGCAAATTGACGTGGTCATCAGGTTATGAAATATCTCTTTTTAAACCGCAGATTCTAAAGATTGTCGCAGATGTGCCATGAATAGATGGGCACGCAGTTGAGTGATCGATCGCCACTTGATGTGATTCATACAACGGCAAAACATCTGGTTACATAATTTAAATGAACCTTCAATCTGCGAAAATTTGCGCAATCTGCGGTTCTTAACAAATTCAAAAGTCCCACACGGGCTTTTGATGCTCGTTGCTATTGAAAGACTTCGATTTTACAGGTTTTGTCCTCCTCAACTGGCTTGACCTGTTGCCCGATCCTTGAGACATATGAAGGACATGAAACACCTCACTCTTTTCGGCCTTGGATTGGTAGCGTTGGTCAATGGCATGACTGCCCAATCGTACCAACTGCATTCGTTTGAAAAGATCCAGTTGACGGATCGCTTCTGGAGCGAAGGAGCCACCTTTGGCGATTTCAACAAGGATGGGAACCAGGATGTCGCCTCGGGCCCATACTGGTGGGCCGGACCTGACTTCAACGCCCGTCATACTTTTTACCCAGACACAAGGGCATGGCAGAAACAAAACAAGGATGGCAGTATAAAAACCATCCCCGGATTCGAAGGCGCGCTCGGCAGCAAGAACACCTATTCAGACAACTTCTTCGCATTCTCACATGACTTCAACGCCGATGGATGGGACGACATCCTCATCCTTGGATTCCCCGGACAGGAATCTTCCTGGTATGAAAACCCCCGGGGAAACCCCGGATACTGGGCACGCCACATCATTCTGGATGTCACCGACAACGAATCTCCCACCTTTGCGGACCTGACCGGTGATGGCAAACCCGAGATCATTTGCAGTTCGGGAGGACACTACGGCTATGCCAGTCCGGATTGGGCACACCCGGAAAAACCATGGACATTTCATCCAATCACCCCAAAAGGTCCTTGGGCAAAATTCACCCACGGCATGGGGATTGGAGACGTGAATGGGGATAAGCGCCTGGACTATCTCGCCAAAGAAGGTTGGTGGGAACAACCCGAACAACTCGATGGCGATCCGGTCTGGAAGTTTCATGGTTTCCCCTTCAGCCCCGGCGGAGGAGCCCAGATGTACGCCTATGATGTGGACGGAGATGGTGATAACGACGTCATTACCAGCATCGCCGCTCATGGTTATGGTTTGGCATGGTACGAGCACATTCCCACTGCGGAAGGCATCACATTCAAAGATCATACCTTCATGAACAAGGAGCCATCCGAGAACCGATATGGAGTCAAATTCTCCCAACTGCATGCCATCGACCTGGTCGATATGGATGGAGACGGGCTGAAGGATATCATCACCGGAAAACGCTTCTGGGCTCACGGTCCTCATGGCGACGCCGAACCCAATGAGGCCGCTGTTCTTTATTGGTTCAAGTTGGAACGTACCAAAGATGGAGTAGACTTCGTCCCGCACCTCATCGATAACGACTCCGGAATCGGCACTCAAGTGATGGCTCGGGACATCAATGGCGACGGCCTGCCCGAGATCGTGGTGGGCAACAAAAAAGGAACCTTTGTCCACAAGCATTCCGCGGTCAAAGTGGATCGTGACACATGGCTGAAGGCACAACCCAAAGCCCTTTATTAATGCCAACAACCACTATTAACCGGTGAAATCAACCGGAACCATCAGCCAAATCTGGGCGTTTCGCTCCATTGAGCGCAAGCTGTTTTTCGCCTGTTTCCTGACCATCGGATTCGGTTACGCCGGTTTCTTCCTGAACGATCTGAGGCAGGCCAGCGAAACGGTTCAGCGTGGCATTCTCCCCTTGCTTATTTTCGGCATCAGCCTCTTGATCATGCACGGCTGGTTCTTGATAACCCGATTCAAAGGGGATCCTGTCATGCTGGGGTCGGTTGTCTTTCTGGGAGGTTTCGGAATCCTGGCCCAGTTCCGGATGGGATTGTTCGACTTTGAACACCCCTGGAGGTTGAGCCATTTCTCCTATCCCATCGGTGTGATCCTCATGCTGTTTGTGATCGGGATATTCAAAAACGGCCGGTATCAGCTGTTACGTTCCATGGGATGGATCGCAGCAGCCGTTTCCGTTTTCATCGTTGCTGTTCTGATTGCCACCGGATCACGTTACCGAGGCGCGTACTATGCCGCCGGTCAGTTGACCCCGACGGAAATACTCAAGCTGTTGATGGTCGTGTTCATGGCTGGCTATTTTGCAACTCGGGAAAAAGAGATCCGGAAGGCAGTCAGTGGAGGCAAAGCTTCCATGTGGGCAATTCTCTGGCCCGTCGGGGCCGTTTATGCGGTTTTAATGGGATTGTTGATGATTCAACGGGACCTGGGGATGCTGGCTGTCTTGACCATGACCCTTTTCATGGTGCTGTTCTTTATCACCGGACAATGGCGTTATATCATCGCATCCACCACAGCAGTGGTTTTGGCCGGCATGCTGGCCAATGCATTCATCTCCCACGCCAGAGGCAGGATTCAAACCTGGATGAATCCATTCGGAGATCCCACAGGAAGCGGATGGCAGATCCTACAGGGTTTGTCAGGCATGTTTGCGGGAGGTTTGTTCGGGGCCGGATTTGGAAAGGGCAATCCTGAAAGAATACCCATTGCCGAATCCGATTTCATCTATGCGGTCATAGGGGAGGAACTGGGATTTGTGGGATGCATTCTGGTGGTCGTGTTCTATCTGGTCTTTTTCCGGCAGGGCTTCCGCATCGCCCACCAGACAAAAGATTACTTCGGCTCACTGCTTGCAGCCGGTCTGGTGTCCATCTTTGCATGTCAGACCTTGCTGAACATCGGAGGCGTCACCAAAGCCATCCCGATGACCGGCATTCCCCTTCCTTTGATCAGTCACGGAGGCAGCAATCTGGTGACGGTGTTTCTTGGCCTGGGCCTGTTGCTCAGCATCTCTGAAAATCAGGGAAAAGCGGCAACCAAAACGGCCACCTCCAAAAAAAGCCCCGCCAAATCAAATACCGGAAAAGCCGCTGCCAAGAAAGCCACTAAGAGACAGAGTAAAACCAAGGGGCGTTGAATGAGCGGTTGTCAGTCCTTTCGGTCATAGCCGAGGAAACCGAGCAGATCCACCACTTCCTGAGGTTTCCTTCCCGTCAACAACCCTTCGGGCATGGCAGAAAGGGATGATCTTTGCCGATCTATGATGGTCGCAGGATCAATCTGGTGCTTCTGCCCCAGCACATCCATCAGAACCAGGCCCTGTTCGTTCTCCTGCTGCAGGACTCCTGTAAGCAAAAGACCATCCTGTGTTTCAATCGAGATCACTCCGAATTCAGGTTCCACCACCAAAGAGGGTTGCAGAATATGCTTCAAAGCTTCGCTCTGCGTATATTTTTCAGCGACACGACCAAGATCCGGACCAAGGTCACCTCCTTTCCCATTGACCTTGTGACACGTGCCGCATTGGAGTGAGGCATCTTCAAAAAACATCCTGCGTCCGTTTTCAATGTCGGGTTTCAAAGTGTCCAGCAAAGTCAAATCCAACGCATCCATTCGATTGGATGAAGATTCAAAGAACCGCCTCAGCACATCACGTCGAACCGGATCGTTCAGTTCACGATAAAGCTTACCCACCATCTCCTTTTGTCTCTCATCCAACCATCCCCGGTCCATCGCATGGGCCAAACCAAGCACTCCGGTCAGATGTTGTCCCAGGGAATGAATGGCTGCTTGCATGTCTCCTGCATGAGTCTGATTTCGAACACGTTCAATTTCGTTCAACACTTCAGTCGTCCGATCAGCAACACCGGAATCAACTTTTCCCAGCGAGCGAATCCAGTCGAAAACCAGTTTCAACCCTTCCACATCCAATCCCCCTTGCATTCCCAGATGAGGCATTTGCCCCGCGCCCGTCTTTGCCATTCGGACGTATAAAACGGATCGGAAGGGATCTCCGGGTTCGATGACGGACGCATCGGTCAGACCAAAGTCACCACGTAGTATCGCTTGATTCACCAGCAAAGTCTGTGCTAAAGGTTTCTCAAAATACATGAGAGATTGTACCATGGCGCCCGCGTTTTCACGGTGGCAATGCCCGCAGTTGGCATGCAAATAAGCACGTGCGCGATACTCCAGGTCGCTCATTTTTTCACCACGTCCGGGATTGCGTGATTGCTCACCGTTCGTGAGTTTCAATTGATTCAGACGATCCCACGAAGCTTGAACCCCATCATCGGCCCGCATCGTTCCCCGCAATTGCAACTTATTCCATCCCAATGCATATCCACTCCAAGAATTATGACAACGAAGGCAATTGGTCCTGGCCTCGTAATGCCAGGCACTCGGCGCGTGCTCTCCGTTTAATCCTGACAAGGCGGAGTTTGAATCGTCAGCAAGAAGGGTCTGCCCTTCCGCTTTCACCAGTCGAGCATCTTTGCCACGAGCATCCCAGGCATAGACGTAGGCATTCCAATGCTGACCATCGTAGTGCATCAATTGCGTTTCAATGGGTTTCCCTTGTTCGCTTCCCGGGGTTGATTCCGGGTTCGGCCAAAACAGTGTCTTCGCCAAAACAGCATCAGCAGGAAACGTGGCGGCACGATCAGCCACCTGGACACGTGCACTGCCTGGCAAACCAACCCAGCGGCGTGCCATGGCACCGTTTTCCCAATGCGGCATTTCAACCTCGTAGGGATAAACTCCCGGCGAAGGAATGTGCCCGCCAACATCTTCAAAGAGCCCCGTCTGGCTGAGCCATTCCGGAAAATCGGAACCTTGTTCTTCCCCGCTGTGTGGCCTCAGTTGATAGAGCCCACCCGCGTAATCCACCACCCATAACTCTCCTTGATGATCCTCGCCAAAGGTGATCACTCGAAACGGCGCGTCGGTCAATTCTTCATGCCACACCACTTGATCCCCCTGAACACGCAAACCCCAAATCTTTCCGGTTTCGTAATCACTGTAAATGTAAGCTCCGCGCAGATCGGACAACTCTCGCCCGCGGTAAACATATCCCCCGGTAATCGAAGCTGCTTCGGAATGGGGATGTTCCACGATGGGCGCACGAAACATCCCGGGACCTTGTGGCAGTCCTTCCTGAACAAGGTGGTTGCCTTCCATGATCGACCATCCATAATTCCCACCCTTTTCCACTCGATGAATCAGCTCCCAGAGTTCCCACCCGACATCCCCCACCCAAAGATCACCGTTCTCTTGATCAAAATTCATCTTGAAAGGATTTCGAAAACCAAAAGCCCAGACCTCAGGACGTGCATCGGGGTGGCGGACAAACGGATTATCTGCGGGGATGGCATAGCTCAATCCCGGATCCTGGTGATCCACATCAATCCTTAAAACTGATGCCAGCAAGTCCGAAATATCCTGCCCCGTCTTCAGTATGTCAGGCGGGTTGGGCCCGGTTCCGTCACCAGTGGTGATGTAAAGGTAGCCGTCCGGACCGAACCGAAGGCAACCACCGTTATGCCCTCCTCCTTTCCATGTTAACAAGACTTGTTCCGATTCGGGCAATATAACCGGTGGCTGGGTGTCTGAAACGATGAATTTGGAAACACGTGTGTCATCGGGTCCGCCACCTCCCAGCACGTAACACAAGTAAACCTGCCGATTCGTTCTGAAATCCGGATGAAATGCCATTCCATAAGCGTCAGCCATACGTTCCTGATGCGTTTTCAGGTGGATCACCAGATGCTTCTCAGGCGAGTCGGAGGCCGGGTCGAAGGCATAAATCCCCCCCCTCAACTCCATCATCCACATCCAACGGGTCCCCGGCATGGCCACCAGTTCCACCGGATTGTCAAAGGAGATATCCGGAAGCATTCGCTGCAGGTCAAAAGCAGCCGGACGCCCCGGATGCCCCTTTACCTTGGAAACCATCCACGGCACGCGCGCAGCGGAAGCAGACTGGGCCAGCGACGCTTCACAACATCCAAGATAAAGAGCCAAAGCACAAACAACGCCACGCAACGACAAAACACGTTTGACCTGGGCAAGGAGTTTGGGAAAATTCATGATGCGTAGATTACACTTTGCAAGTGGTTTGGCAATGAGTTTGAGACAGCTTTGTTGGATGCCATTTGAACCCTCTAAGCAAGGAAGGCTGATCGTTGGGAACGTTGCATCGATCTGGTTTGATTTCTGTGTGTGCCGATGGTAAACCAATCTGAATCGGTCGCAGACATGATCAAAAATTTCAACTCATTGGAAGTCTTTACAGGAATCACCGTAGTGGTTGGCATGCGATACCTTGTATTGGCCTTCATTGCCTGGACCTTGTGTTACTGGCTCTTTTACTCGCGATGGTTCCACCGCAAAATCGTCAAGCGCCCCCCCCGCCGGAAGGATATCCGAAGGGAACTCCTCTACTCCGCACTTTCGATCCTGATCTTTGGAGCCGTCGGCATGGTGACCATCACTCTGGCCAGGATGGGATACACACGAATCTGTTGGAGTGTGGCGGAGAGAGGTTGGGGTTGGTTTGCCTTGAGCATCCTTCTGGCTGTCTTGCTCCATGACACTTATTTCTATTGGTCCCACCGATGGATGCATCACCCAAAACTTTTCCACTGGATTCACAAGGTGCATCACCAATCCAATAACCCCACACCCTGGGCGTCTTATTCCTTCAGTTTTTGGGAAGCGATGGCACAGGCGGCCATTTTTCCCCTGACCGCATTTCTGATCCCCATTCATCCGCTGGCTTTCGGCATATTCATGGGGTGGCAAATTTTCAACAACGTCCTGGGGCATACAGGATTTGAATTTTACCCCCGCTGGATGATGAAAGGCTGGCTGCGCTACCTGCTCAACACACCCACCAACCACATCATGCACCACGAAAAGCCCAACGGAAACTACGGCATCTATTTCAACATCTGGGACCGCATCATGGGCACCAACCACCCCGACTACGACCAACGCCTGACCGAACTCATCCAGGCAAAAAGAAATCCCACAATACCCAACATGCCGCAACAAGAACGGACAACAGCGAAGGTCACAGCGAGCAAACTGTGATGGGTGACGTTATACAACCGAGAATGGCTGCGATTTCCGCAGCTTTCCTTCGGCGCATTTGTGAAGGGATCATCCAGGGGAAAGATTATTCGTGGGCCTCACCAGGTTTGCTGGCGGTAGCAAGGAGAGTTTGAAAGTGGGGAGGCTCATCCTCTTTGGCGACGACTTCGATTTCAACATTCATGAATCCGGCTTTTTCCAACCATTGCTGGAGTCGACTTTCCTCAAAACCAAGCCAGACATCCCCGTAAAGTTCTTCCGCATCTTCAAAATCATGCTTCAATAAATCAAGAATCAGCACTTTGCCTTTTGGCCTGAGAATGCGGTAAGCCGATACCAATGCCTGTTCGGGATCTGCTGCATGATGCAATGCCTGACTCAGTATCGCCACATCAATGCTCTGGTCGTCGATCGGTGGTTGAGTCAAATCACCATGCCTGAATGATAGATTGTCCAGACCGTTTTCCTTCGCCTTGCGCTTTCCGAATTCGACCATTTTCTGACTGTTGTCGACGGCTATGACCGAGCGCGCGTTATGCGCCAGGAGTTCGGACAACAATCCCTCGCCCGAACCGAGATCGGCAATGTCGATGGCCGGAATCAATCTCAACAACATCTGCCCGAAGGCCTGCCATGAACGCCCAGGCCCGTAACTTCGATCAAACCGCCCCGCAATTTGATTGAAGTAGAGTTTTGCCTGATCCTCGCGGCGCTCCAGGATGCGCTTGAGGTTGATGTGATCCGATTCGCAGGTATCCAGCTCCCGGGCACCTTGCAGAGCCAACTCCAACAAATTTTTGCCATGTTCCTCCTTGGATGGCATTAGCCTGTAGAAAACCCGCTTGCCTTCACGCCTTGAAGCCAGAAACCCCTGCTTCTGCAATTGGCCAAGATGGGTACTGATGCGGGACTGCCCCATATGGGTGATTTCCTGCAATTCATTGACCGACAACTCATCCTCTGCCAACAACAAGATTAATCGCAGACGGGTGGAATCAGACAGCACTTTCAAAGATGAAACAATATCGGTCATGGCAAATCGAATCACAAAAGAAAAACCGCTCACCAGAGCAAAGTCGAGATAATCTACGAATTTGCCATTGACGAATCGAAAACCAGTTATATCGTCCTATCAAGATACGTCAATATGATAGGCGGCGTAGCCAGTCGAAATCAAAAATATCATGAGCAATAATTATATTTTTTCATCCGAATCCGTCGGCGAAGGACATCCTGACAAAGTTTGTGACACCATATCCGATGCCATTCTGGACGCGTGTCTTGCACAAGACAAGACGAGTCGGGTAGCCTGCGAAACCTTCGTGAAGAGTAACGTGGTTGTGATCGGTGGAGAAATCACCACCAAGGCCAAATTCGACTATAACGAAGTGGTACGTGAAGCCATACGTGGCATTGGTTACACCAACGACGATGACGTATTTCATGCTGACAAGGTATTTATCAACAATTACCTCACCACCCAAAGTGCAGACATCGCACAGGGGGTGGACGCCAAAGCCGCCAAGGGAAAAGCCACCAACGAACAGGGAGCCGGAGACCAGGGTTTGATGTT
>JAQCFT010000138.1 GCA_027619545.1 Verrucomicrobiota bacterium
GGATTTGAAATGGGTGATCCAATTCGTTGGTGAAAGTACACACGGACTCGCCCTCGCGATGAGGCATCCATCGTCCGTACGCTGGAAGGACGCGATCTGGACCATGGAAACCGCCGGGGTCAACGCTCTTCCCATTGTATGCCTGATCTGTTTCCTCATCGGTTTGATCATGGCATTTCAATCAGCGATCCCTCTCAAACAATTCGCCGCGGAACTGTTCATCGCCAATCTGGTCAGTGTCGCCATGCTCCGGGAACTGGGTCCATTGATGACCGCGATCCTGCTGGCCGGACGTTCGGGCTCCGCTTTTGCCGCTGAGATCGGCACCATGAAGGTCAACGAGGAGATCAATGCTTTGCAAACGATGGGACTGAACCCCGTTCGCTTCCTGGCCATCCCCCGCATTCTGGGAGCGGTCGCGGTCACGCCTCTGCTCACATTGTTTGCCAATTTCATGGGGCTGGTGGGTGGCTGGGTGGTTTATCTGTCCCTGGGATTCCCGACCATCGTCTATGTCAACCAGATCCGGACGGCCGTCACGCTGACCGATTTATGGGGAGGACTCTTCAAAGCGGCGGTTTTTGGTCTGTTGGTCGCGGGCATCGGATGTCTTCGCGGACTTCAAACCCGCATCGGAGCCAGCGCAGTGGGTCTGTCCACCACCCGGGCGGTCGTCAGTGGAATCGTGTTGATCGTCATCGCGGACGGCGTGTTTTCCGTCCTGTATTACCTGCTCGGCATATGACATCCACTCCTCCAAACGTGATACAAGTAACGAGCTTGAAATGTGCGTATGAGGATGCCGTGATCCTGAAGGATGTGGATTTCTCAGTCAGAAAAGGCGAGGTCTTTGTCATCCTGGGCGGTTCCGGATGCGGTAAAAGCACCCTTCTGAAACACCTGATCGGTCTCTATCCGCCGGCCAATGGAACCATCCTGATTTCAGGAAGAGACATCGCCCATGCAACCGAACGGGAGCATGTCGAAATTCTGAAAAACATCGGGGTCATGTATCAGAGCGGCGCCTTGTTCGGTTCCATGTCCTTGCTGGAAAATGTCCGACTTCCGTTGGAGGAGCACACCGATCTGGATGTACATGCCATGAATCTGATCGCACACATGAAATTATCACTTGTGGGATTGGGAGACTACATCAAACACTACCCTTCGGAGATCAGTGGCGGCATGCAAAAGCGGGCAGCGATCGCACGTGCCATGGCTCTGGATCCAAAGATTCTCTTTCTGGACGAACCTTCAGCCGGACTGGACCCCATCACCTCCGCGGAACTGGATGCATTGATACGCCGCCTGGCAGAAAGTCTTGGCATCACGTGTGTCATTGTTTCCCACGAGCTGGCCAGTATTTTTGCCATCGCGGACCGGGTGATCATGCTGGATCGCGAGACCAGGGGAATCATTGCCGACGGGGATCCTAAAACCTTGCGGGAGTCCCATCCCAATGCGAAAGTGCGCGAGTTCTTTAATCGAGGTCAACTGGACCGGGGCGCGCCGGCGATAAAAGAGACCAGGACAACATGAGCAGCAAAGCAAACTATTTCAAACTGGGGCTGTTTGTCATCGGGGCGGCGGCATTGGCCATCGGAGCCATCCTGACGATGAGCATCGGATCCATGTTCGAAGACCATCCCGTTTTCGAGACTTATCTGGATCAATCGGTGCATGGTGTGGACCTCGGCACGGCGGTGAAATTCCGGGGTGTTCCCATCGGGAATGTCAAGGCGATTGACTTCACCCGCAGCGTCTATGAGTCCGACAAGCCGATGGAGCGGCGCAAACCCTATGTACGCATCCTGGTATCCCTCGAGCAGGACATCTTTGAAACCGCCAGCACGCCGCAGCAAACGCTCATGCAACGTGAAGTGGAACGCGGATTGCGCGTCCGCATGGCCAGCGTAGGGCTGACTGGAACATCCTATATTGAGCTCGACTATCTGGACACTGATTCCAACCCGCCTCTTGAAATCGATTGGACGCCCCAAAACGTCTACATCCCCTCTGCGGGCAGTTCCTTCACGCGCATCGTCAGCGCTGCCGAGGAAGTATTTCGAAAACTGGAAAATGTCGATATGGAGGGGTTGGTCGACAACGTGAACGGCCTGTTTTCAGTAGCCAAAGTCAAACTCGAAAACACGAACCTCGAATCCATCGGCGGCAACCTGGATCAGTTGTTGAAGGAATTGCGCACCACCAATCAGGAAATTCAAAAACTGCTGACCGAACTCAATCTCCCCACCATCTCAAGCGAAACACAAAAAGCGCTGGCCTCGATGCAATCCCTGTTTGATGATCCCAAACTCAAGGACACCATCGGGGAATTGCACGATGCCCTGGAAAACCTCAACCGCCTGACTGGGGGCAACCAAGGACGCATTGGACTGGTGCTCGACAACCTGCGCGCCTTGACGGACAACCTGAAATCCATCACGGAAAACGCCAAGAACTACCCCAGTCAATTGCTCTTCGGCGATCCCCCGCCCAATCGAAAGCCATAACGATTGTTTCCCGACATGAAAAAAACGCTCAACCTTATGTGGATACTTGTCCCGACACTCCTCATCGTGATGTCTGCCGGGTGCGCCCTCAACAAGCCATATCCGAACAAGTCCTATCACCTCCCGCACATCGAATCACCTGGAAGAGCAGCGACAGAACCACCTACTTTCCCCCACCGCATCAAAGTGCGGAACCTCAGAGTGGAATCTCCCTTTGAAGGCAAATCATTCGTTTACCGATTGGGAGACGATCAATGGACGACGGATTTCTATCACGAATGGTTCACCTTCCCCAGAGACATCCTTACCGAGAACTGCGTGGCCTACCTGACTCACAAAAGCAGCTTCGGACTCATCTCCACGGAAGATAGCCTGGTAGACGCCGATTATTATCTGGAAGGCACATTGAACTCGTTCCACCAAGACAGGAGAAGCGCGCAGTCCATGAACGCCGTGGTGAAGACTCGATGGGTTTTGATTCCGAACAAGCCATTGTCCAATGCCATGGAGAAAACCCTGTTGTGGTCAAAAGAGTTCGAGGTGCACGTCCCATGCAAAACCGATACCCCGCAAGCCTTCGCCGTGGCAATGGCAACTGCCATGGAACAAACCTTCGAATCTTTGGACACAGAACTCATCAACCATTTCAAACCACGCGTTGTGAAATGACGAGAACATGCGTTCGGCATCGAATCCGGCCATCCGGATTCCCGGCTTAGTCAACAGCCGATTCAAAGATCATCAATCCGCGGAAGTCATGATACATCCCCTTCCAGACATTCGCTTTTCCTGATTGCAAAACTTCGCCTTCCGCAGAGACCGAACTGTACCAAATACCATCTTTCGGATCGATCATATGCGACTCCAGAAATTCGACGGTTTGTCGCAGTGGCCTGGAAACATGAGCAGTCAATGGCCCCTGATAAGCATAAGCCAATGCAGCCACCATTTCAGACTGACACCACCAGACTTTGTTCTGGTCATGCGCTTTCGTTTTGGGCATTCCCAAGTTATAAATTCCACCCCGTTGATGATCGAATCCATAGCGCAAAGAATGATCAATGTGCGCCTTGAAATGGCCCCAATCCAAAGGTTCACCCAGAACCTCCTGAGCCCTGAGCATCAGCCAGGCAAACTCAACATTGTGCCCATAGGATATCCCGTCGCTACGACCTCCGCTGACGCGCTGCCAGTCGGGCGTCTGATGAAAGGAGGATGCATCCGGATCAAGCGGGTAAAAATACCGTCGGTTGATTTCCAACGATTCTTTCAAGGCTCGCCGCACCTCGCTGGATTGGGTCACTTCATGAAGCTCTGCCAAAGCTTCCATCCAATGCAAATGGGCATTGCCGCTCTTGTGCCCGGTCAATTCCACATAGGCTCCCTCGGCAGGATTTTGAATCCAGGTCCAATCGGGTTCAAAATGTTCGAACCAACCGCCATGTTCTTCGTCATAGGCATGCTTTTGCAAGGTATGGAAGAGTTCCACAGCCTGATTGATCGCCTGTGTTTCGCCGGAGGCACGATAATACTCCACCAGCGCATAAATCACAAACGCCTGACCGTAGAGCAGTTTCTTGTCATTTGTCACACTCCCCGACCGATCCGTGCTCCAGTAAAATCCACCGTGCGCCCGGTCGTAGAAGCGATCCATCAGAAAAGCATAACCCTGACGCGCCGCTTCGAGGTAGGATACCGAATCCGATCTGAACCCTTTGTTCCAGGCGTGGGCAAACCCCCAGATCATACGGCTCTGGGTCACCAGTTGCTTCTCGATCTGGTCTTTGGATCCTGAATGGGGATCCGCCAGGAGATAACCCCCATGAGCCTCATCCACGGTGGTTCGATACCAATAAGGCAAGACCTTTTCTTCCAGGATCCGCCGGTGCTTTTGAGCGAGGGTTTGCAATACGGTTGCGTCTTCGTCGGCTGAAACAGCGCACGTATTTAAAAACATCAAGGCGACCATGAGGTGCCAGATTGGCTTGATTCTTACAGGCATCATTTTCGTTGGGTTGAGTTGACTCGAACCAGGAAGCATGGATTTGTGATAAACCACCCGGTCCACCCGGTTCATCTTTTCAAAAAAACTTAGAGATGATCGATAAAGTACTGGGCCATTCGCTTTCTTCCGTAGGGCGTCCCGGCGGCGCCATGCCCCACTCCAGGCATCACCAGCATGTCGAAAGGTTTATCCGCCTTGATCAAGGCATCCACCACCTGCATGGTCGAAGCCGGATCCACATTCCGATCCATTTCCCCGAGTAAAAGCAACAGGTTCCCCTTCAACTTATGGGCCTGGGTGACGTTGGATTGTTCATCATAATGGGCTCCAACAGGCCAACCCATCCACAATTCGTTCCACCAGATCTTGTCCATCCGGTTGTCATGACACCCACAGTCCGCCACACCCACTTTATAAAAATCCCCATGAGCCAGAAGCCCTCTGAGCGTATTCTGTCCTCCCGCCGAACCTCCATAAATCCCCACGCGTTCCAGATCCATGTAAGGATATTTTTCGGCGGCAGCCCTCATCCAGGCAATCCGGTCGGGGAATCCCGCGTCACCAATGTTCTGCCAGCACACATCGTGAAAGGCTTTGGAGCGGTTGGAGGTGCCCATGCCATCAATCTGCACAACGATGAACCCGAGTTCCGCCATGGATTGGGCACCGTGATATGCCCGAAATTCCTTTGGCACAAACGAACCATGCGGTCCCGCATAGATCTTCTCGATCACAGGATAGCTTTTGGTTGGATCAAAATCGGTGGGACGGTAAATCACCCCATAAATATCTGTCACACCATCCCGCCCTTTCGCCTGGAAGGGTTCGGGACGTTGCCAGCCTGACGCTTCCAGTTCGGACGTCTCGGCGCGTTCGATCTCGACAATCAGTTTTCCGGTAACCGCATCCCGCAACTCCGTCACCGGCGCCAAATCCACTCTGGACCAGGTATCGATCAGGAACCGTCCATCCGGGGAATATTCCACTGAGTGCGTACCATTGCTTTGAGTCAGGCGAACCAAACCGGTGCCGTCAAAATTCACCCGACAATAATGGATGTAGTAAGGGTCCTGGGAAGGATCCATGCCGCTTGCCTGAAACCAGATTTGTCGTTTTTCCTCGTCCACACGGTCCACACGTCGCACCACCCAGTCCCCACCGGTCACCTGATGCTTCATATAACCTGTGGCAGCATCAAACAGGTAAAGATGGTTCCATCCGTCGCGCTCGGACATCCAAAGGATCTCATTGCTGGATTCCATCATTCTGAAATGGTTCTTGTATGCATAATCAACAAAGGTATCACTCGCTTCCTCCAGCAGGGCACTCACCTGACCGCTGGCAGGTTCCACGGCAACAATGCGCAGTAGCTGATGTCCCCGTTGATTGAACAGAAACGTGAATCGCTCGCTGTCTTCATCCCATCGAAAGCGTGAAATGGACCAGGGATTGGCATACAGTGTGTCGTCCAGTGGCACTTCTTTGCGATTTTCCAAATCAAACAATGCAGGCTTTTCAACCGGCATTTTATCACCCGGCTTCAGGTAGGAATACGAATGCAATTTGGGTTGCAACTGATCTTTCGGAGAGGATTCCACCAGATGAACATGACGCTCGATACCGGGTTCAAACCGTATGGCCACCAACCATCGACTATCCGGCGACCAGTAAACCTGGGGCACTCCCTGCTCGGGTTCCTCACGTTCATATTGCATCCCGACAAAACGCGCACGTTCGGCCGTGGGTTGATAACTGTCGCCTGGGTTTCCGTCATAACTCAGGGCAAACGATTCACCGGAAGCCGTGTCGGTCAGCCATAGATTGTGTTCCTTGACCGAAACCTTCCATGTCCCATCCGGTGAAGAAGTGGACATATCTCCCCCCGGACGCCGCCCGCGAGCGCCGCGTTCCCGATTAAGATTGGTATCGCGTTCGTGATTGGCTTGCTGTGGCTGCTCCACTTTGATGAGGTGAGTGTATTTGGGATTCCAAAGCCATGATGCGTCCCTTCCCTCCAGACGCATCCGATCCGAACCTTCATCAAACACAATCCTTTCCACGGGCAACCGCTCGGCCTGCACGCTGGAACCGATCAATTCAGACATGGCTTTCGCAACGAGTTCATGATCGAACGCCGGACCTTGAATGCCAGAGGTGGCGTCCACCACTTGAAATACCGATTTCCCGTCGGACAGTTTTCGTTGATACCAAAACCTTTCCCCTTTGCGGAACCAATGCGGCTCCACCGAATCTCGTGTCACCTTGCCACGGAACTTTCCTCCGACAGCCAAAGCCTCTTCCACGGAAGATGGACTGCCTTCGGGAACGATATCCGTTTGATGACTTCCGGATTCAATGGATTCATCGTGATAAAACCGCCAGTCGGTCTTGTAATCATTGGACAGCTCCGTCTTCTTCAAACTGGCCCGGATCATGTCGATGGGGATGGCGTTCTCCCTGAGGATGGCATCGTGAAAAGCCCGCGCAGGCATGTCTCCGTCTTCGACCAATTCCCCATAAAGGGATCGAATCTGCAATCCCCCCAGCATGTAAGCCGCCTGGTAAAGCGGAATATATCCGCCTTGAATCGATCGACGCACTTCAGCGGTGGCGTTTCTTCTTTCGTGCCCGACATTCTCGACGAGAAAATCGATCGCTTCATGCGCCGACATGCGTCCCAGGTGAAAACTGAGCGAGAAAATAATGCGGGCACAACGATGAGACCGCCAGAACAACATGCCGATGCGGTCTTCGGGGGATTCATGAAAACCTAGATCCCACAGCAGCATCTCCCAGTAGAGCGCCCATCCCTCCACCAGGAAAGGTGTCCGGAACAATTGCCGATGCGTGCGGTAGCGATCGGCCATGAATAACTGCAGGTGATGACCGGGAATCAATTCATGATGCACCGTGGCCTTGGAAAAATGCACATTGTTTCCGCGCATGCTCATGAGTTTCTCGGAATGTTCCATCGTGTCGGTCGGATACGAAACCGAGATCACCTCGCCGCCGGTGAAGTATGGATTCACCTTTTGACGTTCGGGTGTCATCATGTGCATTCGCCAGACTTCCTTGGCCAGGGACGGAATGGTCAACAGATCCCGGGCTTCCAGAAAATCAATCGCCTCATGCGCGAGTTTCTTGATGAGTTGAGGTTGTTCGCCGGGTGGAACGTATTTGGTTTTGACGTAATCATACGCCGCTCTCCAATCATCCCCAAACCCCAGGTCCCGAGCCGCGCGCTTGCGTTCGCGATCGCACCATTCGAATTCCTGATAAGCGATCTCAATCAGTTCCTCGGGTGAGTAAGCGACCATTTCATACTCCAGGGCCTCCATCAAGGCACCCCGGCCAATGGGATCTCCCAGCAAGGGCGGGTCCTCCCCTTCCACATACCCAGCGATTTCCTTGCGCACGAAATCCGCAAATCCTTCCAGCTCCTTGTCCACCGATTCATAGGGCGCTTTGACCCACCAGGAAAAGGACGGATGATATCCATCATAAAACCGATACCAATCACGCAATGCATTCTGATACGTCTCCACCCATTGGGCCACCCGGCCTGCCAGCGTGGGACTGATCAGATCAGGATGAGCCTCCAACTGCGCTCTCAATTCCTTTCGATGACTCTGCACTGCCTGTTTGAGTTGATCCAAAGTGGTTGCCATGGTTTCGGGCTGGATGGGTTCCACGCGCTGGCGGGCCTCGAACAGGTCCAGTATCACCTCACCAAACGGCACCCAGGGTACCACCTCCAGATGACGATCACGCAACCGATCCAACTGACGCCCATCAAAAACCAGTTGATTCTGAAACAACAAATAATCGATCTTTTCTTCCCGGGATAATCCATCAAACGGAATGGCCTTCAACGCGCCCTCAAACGATGCATGCAGAGCCTGCATCCGCATGTGACGCGCCTCGGACATGGACCACGGGTGAAACCGTTCCAGCACACCCGCATCCTCCCGATAGGCCTCAATCAAACCCCTCACCGGAGGCAGTGACGGATCAACATCCATCTCGCCCGCATACAAAAAAACTGAGCTCCCCAAAAAACACAAGAAGCTCCCCAGGCAGCATCGAAAGAAATTCATCAAAGGATCAAAATGCATGGCTGCACAATAACCAAGAGTCGATATAAATTGAAGCCTGAATATTCCCTCACAAGGCACCGCAAAACCCCCTGTTTTGATTGTTTGCCAACCCGGCCCGGCCAGCCAATGAGTATTCCGACATACCCGATCAGGAACAGGTGGGTGTTGATGGATCCTGGAAGCGCTTGTGGCTGCACGGGAGTCAGTTCAACGTGGAGACCTTCTTATTCAGTCGACGTCACATGAGAGGGTGCTGTTACCTTGGGCATGACCAACAATGGAGTAGATACCATCCATCCACTCTGTGTTGCGACAGAGGTCAAATTGTGATGAATCCGTCTGCCCGCATGATGTAAGTCGCGTCATTTATGCATTGCGGCATGACACCGTGTTCCACCAATATCAACAAAATTCCAATCTGGTAAGCTAACAGGACAATGAATTCCGAACAGAACAAACCTCAAGTATTAGAATCGATCATTCGTGCGCGGAAAACCGATAAGATTACATGTGAAGTAGAGGATCGGCGCCCGGTTCCCGACGAACGACAACAGCATGGCAACGCAATCGTTCTTCACTCGCTCGAAGTGGCGGGATGGGCTCCGTTTCATTATCCATCAAACGATAAAAACATTCACGAACCCTGGAGAGCTTATGTTTTGTGGGATGAAGAAGTTTCAAACCTTCTCCGTGAACTGACAAACGAACACAGATTCAAGCAGAGCAAACTACAAAAACTCACCGCTGCATGCAGCGCCTTGGTATTGGTCACCTGGATACCAGAGCAGAGGACTGAAATCAGAGAAGAGAACAGAAATATCATCAACGAAGAGAACCTGGCAGCCGCTGCCGCCATGGTTCAAAATTTTCTGTTGATGTTGACCGCACACGGCATGAGGAACTATTGGTCGAGTGGTGGTGATCTCGGTAAACCGGACGTCTTTGAACTCCTGGGGATCCCCAAACAAGAACGGCTCATTGCCGCTGTTTTCATCGACTATGACGACATGAAGGACCTCCAACCGTACAAAACCTGCGCCCCGGGCAAACATCGGGATAAAAGAACGACCAACTGGATCCAACAAAGCAGCATCCATTCAAAAAGCCCTTAAAACATTGAGAGCCCTAACCCATAATTCCTGCATCTTAGTGCCTTGGTTCCTTTGTGTGAGAAAACATCACTTTGGATGATGGCGGGCCAAGGTCTAATCTTTAAATGACCAATGGTGTTCTGCTCATCGGAACAGTCTTTTGTTGATTCATGTCAAGCATGTTGAAACATTCACAAGCCAAACTCGATCTTATTATGGGCAAAATGCTCCCAAAAGATCATCCAGCAGTGATGGTGAACTCCCTGACACAACCACCTGCGTAAAACCTGCACCCACAGCACAACAAAGCACCTGTGAATTGGAACGTGTCTGAATAATGCGCAAATGCACCCTGAACAGTGCTGCAAGCGCCAGCCCCCACTTTGTGTCCTCGTGCCTTTGTGTGAGAACAATTAAATGTTGGAACGGTCAGGTGCTTTTACAAAAAGAATGTGCACTGGCGCAAAAAAAGCACTCCATTATTGCACCCTGATAGTATCATTTGATACTAAATCCTTGAAGGAACCCACCATTTCAAATTACACCAAATTTCCTCGAATCCATTGGAATCATCGAAAGGCTACTTGGGCGATTTGAAAGCTTGAATCAACCCAAACCCCAGCCTCAGCTACGAAAAACCAACCGCATTCGAACCGTTCAAGGAAGTCTGGCGATTGAGGGGAACACCTTGGGGTTGGACCAAATCACCGCTTTGATGGAAGGGAAAAAGGGCGCAGGCAAACCTCGGGAAATCCGGGAGGTAGTGAATGCCATAGAGGTAAATGACCAATTGCACCGTTTTAGACGCCTTTCCCTCCAGGACCTGCTCAAGTCGCATCGTATCATGATGCATAACCTGATCCCATCAGCAGGAAAATGGCGCTCAGGAAATGTCGGCGTCCTGAAAGGTTCCCGTATAGCTCACATGGCGCCTCCACACGAAAGGGTTCCCCACTTGATGAAAGATCTTTTTGCATTCATCAAAAAAGACAAACCCCACGCACTCATAAAAAGCGCCGTGTTCCATTACGAACTGGAGTTTATCCATCCGTTCGAAGAAGGCAATGGAAGGATCGGTTGGTTTTGGCATAGCTTGTTGCTATTCCATTATCATCCCGCATTTGAATTTGCGCCAATCGAGTCACTGATCAAAACCCATCAAGCGGAATACTACAAGGTGTTGGGATTGTCGGACAAGGCAGGTGATTCGACCATGTTCATCGAATTCTCTCTCCATATCGTCAGACAAGCATTTACCGAATTCATCGAAGCACTGAGCCCCGGCCCACCCAGCCCAAAGTCACGCTTGGAATTGGCAAAAACCCATTTTGCCACGAGACATTTTTCTCGAAAAAATTACCTAAGACTGTTCAAAACGATTTCATCGGCGACCGCGAATAGAGACTTAAAAACAGCCGTAACAAAAGGCAATCTTCAAAAAACCGGTAACAAAGCACAAACAAGATTCCAATTCAAACCCTGAAAAAAGGTGATTGGGACTTGTATCTGTCTATGTTCGCTCTGTCTTGGGGATCTAGTCTCGATAGTCCTCATTTGGACCACATTAATGTTGTCATCCTATGCTTTCTCCGTCCCATGCTGTCGAAAGCCCCCCAAACATGAATGATAAGAATCTTGTTCCGGATTCAAATATTGAACGTCGAGACTTGACCCTACCACCTATTTTTTGTGGCTGTTTTGTGGCTAGCCGGCTAGAAACATCGCAACTTGCTGATAATGATGGTGCACGCTGCAGGGTTCGAACCTGCGACACCTGCCGTGTGAAGGCAGTGCTCTACCACTGAGCTAAGCGTGCGTGGTCACGAGGCGGATAATCTAGGTGATGGGGCTCTGGTTTGGCAAGGCATTCTTTTTGGTGGATTTGGTTATTTTTCTCTCGCAGAGGCGCGGAGGCGCAGAGGGGGAAAGTTTTTTGAAGGGAATCGAGGGGAGTCGGATGGTGTGGGCTTCCCGAAATGGAGGTGGTTGGTTGTCAGGGGTGCTTGGAGGGGGCGTGACGGGACGTCCAGCCGCTACCGGTCATCTCTCCTTAATCTAATTCTTTGCGTCCTTTGCGGTCTTTGCGCCTTGGCGAGATAAACCTGTTGAGGGATACGGATCCACCACCAGCAATCTGTTTCAGTAATGTGTTGGTCCACGTTGTATGCAGGT